>NZ_PEGG01000044.1 GCF_002737765.1 Caulobacter sp. B11
TCAGCGGCGGGCCTTCATGGCCGGCGCCCTGTCCGATTCCGGCGGCGACCTGGCCATCAGCCTGGGCTCGGGCGTCCTGAACATCACCAACAGCGAAACCATCAACATCACCAGCCTGGACATCGCCTCGACCGGCAAGCTGGTGTTCACGGCCGACCCCGCCGCCGGCACGGCGACCAAGCTGGTCGCGTCCGGCGCGGTCAATATCGCCTCGGGCGCCTCCCTGGGCCTTCGCTTGACCAGCCTGCTCAAGGATCCGAAGACCTATACGGTCATCACCGGCGGCAGCCTGACCGCCGGCGCGATCAACCAGGACCTGCTGGGCAACGCCCCCTACCTGTACAAGGCCAGCAGCCGAACCGACGCCAACAACGCCTATATCGACGTGCGTCGTCGCACGGCCGCCGAGATCGGCATGTCGCGCAGCCAGGCTTCGGCCTATGACGCGGTGGTCGGGGCCCTGGGCCAGAACACCGACCTGGCCAGCGCCTTCCTGCGTCGCAATGACCGCGACACCTTCCTTGAATATTACAACCAGATGCTGCCCGACCAGGGCGAGGGGCTGTTCTCGGCCCTGGCCTCGGCCAACCAGCAGATCTCGGCCGCCACCGCCATGCGGCCCGATCCCGGCGACCGTTATGGCCCCGACAGCATCTGGGTCCAGGAACTCAACACCCTGGTCCGTCGCGACTCCGACGCGACCCTGGGATCGGACACCCAGGCCCTGGGTTTCGTCGGCGGCTACGAGGCCATGGGCGACGCCGGCGGGGCCCTGGGCCTGACCCTGGCCTTCGTCAGCGTCGAAGAGCATGACATCGCCGCCAAGGTGGGCGAACAGACCTCCAGCTCCTTCCTGCAGGGCGGCGCCTATTGGCGGCGCGCGGTCGGCGGCTGGCGCATGAACGCCGGCGGCGGCGGCGGCTATGGCTGGTTCGAAGGCGACCGCCGCTTCATCGCCGGCGACGACGACGCCGACGGCGCGGCCGACCTGATCCTCAAGAACTCGGCCAAGTGGAGCGGCGCGACGGCCAACGCCTTCGCCGGCCTCGGCTACGAAGCCAAGTTCGGACGTTTCTACGCCCGGCCCGAAGCCCGGTTCGACTATCTCTGGATGCGTGAAGGCGAGCGCAAGGAAGCCGGCGGCGGCGCGGGTTTCGACCTGCTGGTCGATGAACGCACCTCGAGCAACCTCAGCGGCGAGGCGGGGGTCGCGCTCGGCGCCGACTTCGGCTCGGACGTCTGGTGGCGCCCCGAAGTGCGGGTCGGCTATCGCCAGACGATCGCCGGCGAGGTCGGTGACACCATCGCGCGGTTTACCGGCGGCAACCCGTTCACCCTGGCGGCCCTGGACGACAAGCAGGGCGCCCTGACCCTGGGCTTCGCCGTCCGGGCGGGAACGCCGATGTCCTACCTGGCCCTCGAGGGCTCCGCGGAAGCCACCAAGCGCCAGAAGAAATACAATGTGCGCCTGATTGGCCGGGCGATGTTCTAGAGGCGGCGACGGGCCCGCACGAAAGAGCTTCGCGGCTCAGTTCCCGGTCTGCAGACTTTCCGAAGGGCCCGCGCCATGGCGCGGGCCCTTTTCGTTGCGCGCCACGCTGCGACTTAACGTCGCTTTCGCACTTCCCGTTGGGACTTGGAAAGATCAGTCTTCATACGGTGCCGAAATCGGCAGTCGTCTGAAGGTTTTCTGACAGTGCCCCTATTTTAATCTCTATATCGCCGGTCGATTTTAGAGGTCCATATTCGCAAGCGGGTCGACGTCCAACGAGGCGTCGAAGGGAAAGTCCATGACAGAACCAAGAAACGTCCTGCGCACCGCCCTGATCGCCGGAGCCTCGCTCCTGGCCATGAGCGGCGTCGCCCAAGCCCAGACCACCGCCTCGCCGGCCGACCAGCAGGCGAGAATCGAGGCCCTGGAAGCCCAGCTTCAGGCGCTGGCGGCGCAGATCGCCGACCTGAAAACCACCACTGCGGCCGGCATCAAGGAGGTCCGCGCCGCCCAGGGCGCCACCACGGTCAGCCTGGCCAATGGCCGCCCGACGATCTCGACGGGCGACGGCGCGTTCTCTGTCGCCGTCCGGGGCATCTTCCAGGCCGACGCGGCCTATTACGACCAGGCCTCGGCCGGGCCCCTGGCCAGCGACAGACGCCGAGGCTCGTTCAATGACGCCGCCGAAAACGACCGGGCCCGCGACCTGTCCGACGGGGTCAATATCCGTCGCGCCCGCCTGGGCGTCGAGGGCAAGCTGTTCGGCGCCTTCGACTACAACATGATCTATGATTTCGGCGGCTCGGGCGCGGAGGAAGCCGGCAAGATCTCGTCGGCGTGGCTGCAATATAGCGGCTATCCGGTGAAGCTGCGGGCCGGCGTCTATGCCCGGTCACCAGCCTGGAGGACGCCGCCAACAACACCGGCTCGCTGTTCGCCGAGCGCGCCTCCGTCGCCGAGACCGTGCGCGGCCTGGCCGGCGGCGATGGTCGCGCGGCGATCGGCCTGCTCTCCAACGGCGCCCGCTGGAACGCCTCCCTGTCCCTGACCGGCAATGTCGTCACCACCCAGACCTTCGACGAACAGGTCGGCCTGGTCGGCCGCGTGGCCTATGTTCCGCTGAAGGGCCGGGACTGGCTGATCCATGTGGGCGCCAACGCCAACCTGATCCTCAGCCCGGCGGCCACGGGCCCGGATGTCGCCTCCACCGGCGGCGCGCCCAGCGCCATCCGCCTGCGCGATCGTCCGGAACTGCGCGTCGACGGCGCACGCCTGATCGACACCGGCAGCATCGACACCGACAGCGTCAGCGCCTACGGCCTTGAATTCGGCGCCCAGCGCAAGAACCTCTATCTGCAGGCCGAGTACTTCGACATCAGCGTCGAACGCCGGACCAGCGCCCTGTCCAATCCCGACTTCGACGGCTGGTACGTCCAGGCCGGTTGGACCCTGACCGGCGAGGCGCGCCGCTACTCGACCGCCACGGCCGGTTTCGACAATCCGCGTCCCGCCAAGGCCTTTGATCCCAAGAAGAACCAGTGGGGCGCCGTCGAGCTGGGGATCCGCTACTCGACCTTCGATCTGAACCACATGGCCGGCGGTCAGGGCACGACGCCCGTGGCCGGCGCGATCCGCGGCGGCGAGCAAAACATCCTGTCCCTGGGACTGAACTGGTATCTCAATAACGCTGTTACCGTCTCGGGGGCCTATCGCAACGTCGAGGTGCGGCGCCTGTCGCCCGGCGGCACGGCCTTTGTCGCCGGCTCGACCCCGACGGCGGGATCAGAGGTCGGCCAGGACCTGAACATCTGGTCGCTTCGAACCCAGTACGCGTTCTAGCCTTTCAAAACACCGAGGATGCACCCGACTCATGACCCGGACTTTCTTTGATCCCATGCGTCGGCGCATCCTCGGCGCGGCCAGCGCCGCAGCGCTTGTTCCCACCGTCGTGGCAGGCTCCGCCCGGGCCCAGGGCGCCAAGCCTCTGACCCTGCTGAATGTCAGCTACGACCCCACCCGGGAACTCTACAAGGACATCAACGCGGCCTACATCAAGTACTGGCGGACCAAGGTCGGCCAGACCCTGACCATCAACCAGAGCCACGGGGGATCGGGCAAACAGGCGCGGTCGGTGATCGATGGCCTGCAGGCCGACGTCGTCACCCTGGCCCTGGGCTATGACATCGACGAGATCGCGGCCCGGGCCAGGTTGCTGCCCGCCAACTGGCAGTCGCGCCTGCCCGACAATTCCACGCCCTATACCTCGACGATCGTGTTCCTGGTCCGCAAGGGCAATCCCTGGAAGATCAAGGACTGGGGCGATCTGGTGAAGCCGGGCGTCGAGGTCATCACCCCCAACCCGAAGACCTCGGGCGGCGCCCGCTGGAACTATCTGGCGGCCTGGGCCTGGGCGCTGAAGCAACCCGGCGGCAACGCGGCCAAGGCGGAAGCCTATGTCGGCGACCTGTTCCGCCATGTGCCGGTGCTCGACACCGGCGCGCGCGGCGCCACCACCACCTTCACCCAGCGCGGCATCGGCGACGTCCTGCTGTCCTGGGAAAACGAGGCCTATCTCGCCCAGGAGGAGCTGCCGGGCAGGTTCGACATCGTCTATCCGTCGATCTCGATCCTGGCTGAACCGCCGGTGGCGATCATCGACAGGAACGTCGACCGTCACAGGACCCGCCTGGCCGCCCAGGGCTATCTGAACTTCCTCTACAGCCCCATCGCCCAGGATCTGATCGGCAAGAACCACTATCGTCCGCGCAACCCGGCGGCGATGGCCAAGTATGCTGGCAAGTTCAAGCAGATCCCGCTGGTGACGATCGATGGCGCCTTCGGGGGCTGGAAAAAGGTCCAGGCCGTGCATTTCACCGATGGCGGCGTCTTCGACCGGATCTATCGACCCGATAGGACCGGCCCCCGCGACCCGCGCGATGGCGAGATCCCGCCAGGGGTTTCGCCGATCGGCGTTTGAGGTCACTGTCGGGAACCTGACGGCGGTGGACGCGTTGAGCGCGACTGGGGACGTCGGCGAGGACTCGGGCGCACATGCAGGACCTGACGGAATCGCAACGGGCCGGCGACCCGCCCCCTGCCCAGGTTGACCTGGAGGCCCTGGTCGCGGAGCGAACCCGGGACCTGACCAAGGCGCTGGAGCAGAAGACCGCCCTCCTGCACGAGGTCGACCATCGGGTTAAGAACAACCTCCAGCTCATCTCGTCCCTGCTGCTGCTGCAGAACCGACGGGTGACCGATCCTGCGGTGAAGGCCTCGCTTCGCGGCATTCTCGAACGGGTCAGCGCCATCGCCACCGTGCATCGTCGGCTCTTTCAGAGCGACGACGTTGAACGCTTTGACGTCTCGGCCTTCGTCCGCGACCTGGTCAGCGACATGATGGGCACTTCCGGGCGCGAGGACATCCGCGTCCGCCTCGACCTGGAACGCGTCGATGTCGCCGCCGCCAAGGCCGCGCCCCTGGCCCTGGTGATCAGCGAACTGTTCTCCAACGCCCTGCGCCATGCCTTTCCCCCCGGCCATGGCGGCGAGATCTTTGTCGGCATCAGTCGCGACGACACCGAGTTTCGGATCGAAATCGCCGACAACGGCGTTGGTCTGGCGCAACCGACGACAGCGTCGGGGTTCGGCCTCACCATCGTCCAGCTGCTCTGCCAGCAACTGAAGGCGAGGAACGAGACCTCGTCCGCCGATCCGGGCGTCCGCGTGGTCATTCACCTGCCGGTGAACGGCGCGCACTGAGCGTTTTGAGAGGACTGAGCATCCATGAGCGCGCAACCGCTCGAGGTTCTGATCGTGGAGGACGAGGTGCTGCTGGCCACCGAGCTGGAGTACCTGCTGCAGGAACTCGGCTGCCATACGGTCGGCATGGCCATGAACTCTGAAGAGGCCGTGGCCATGGCCGAGGCGCTCAATCCCGATCTGGCCCTGGTCGACGTCCATCTGGAGGACGGCCCCACCGGCGTGGACGCCGCCCGTCGGATCAAGGCCGATTGCGGCGGCGTGGTCCTGTTCATGACCGCCAATGTCAAGCGCCTGCCCGAGGACTTCGCCGGCGCCTGCGGGGTGATCGGCAAGCCCTATTCCGAGCACGGTGTGAAGACCGCGATCACCTTTCTGGGCGCTTGCCTGCGCGAGGGCAGCGCGCCCGGCCTGCCCCCGGTCGGCCTGCAGTTGTCGCCGGCCTACGCCGCTCGCTGGGGCCTGGGCGATCTGGCGCGCGCGGGCTGACATGGCCGGGTCGCCCGTCGCGGTCATTGTCGGAACCCTCGCCGCCCTGCTGTCGATCGCCAGTTTCGCGCCGCAGATCGTGAAGATCGTCAAGGCGCGCGACGCCAGCGCCGTGTCGCTGCGAACCTATGTGATCACCGTCGCCGGCTTTGCGACCTGGATGGCCTATGGCGTGATGATCGGCGCCTGGCCGGTGGTCGCCTCCAACCTGGCCTGCCTGCTGATGGCGGCCGCGGTCCTGGCCCTCAAATGGCGGTTCAGGCGGCCCGCCCGCCGCTGAACCCGCCGCGCTTCGCCGTCGGCGCGTGACAGGGGGGCATGGTCGGCTATCGAACGCGCGCCTTTGCCTTACAGGACCGCCGCCTTGACCGATGTCGCCGAGGAAGCGGGCTGGGCCACCGCCAAGACCCTGGCTGAAGCCCTGCCCTATATCCAGATCTACGACCGCGAGACGGTGGTCATAAAGTACGGCGGCCATGCCATGGGCCAGGAAGACGTGGCCAAGGTTTTCGCCGCCGACGCGGTGCTGCTCAAGCTGCTGGGCGTCCATCCGGTGGTGGTGCATGGCGGCGGCCCGCAGATCAGCCGCATGCTCGAGCGGGCCGGCGTCAAGTCGACCTTCGTCGACGGCCTGCGCGTCACCGACGAAGCGACCATGGAAGTGGCCGAGATGGTGCTGTCGGGCGCCATCAACAAGGAAATCGCCAACTGGATCACCCTGGCCGGGGCCGAGGCCGACGTGCGCGGCGTGGGCCTGTCGGGCAAGGACGCCCGGATGATCACCGCCGAAAAGGTCACCCGCACCAAGCGCGACCCCGACAGCAATATCGAACAGGTCGTCGACCTGGGCTTCGTGGGCGAGCCGACCAAGGTTGATCCCCACATCATCCAGGCCCTGTTGTCGTCGGAAACCGACTACATCCCGGTGATCGCCCCGATCGGCGTCTCCGAGGCCGGACAGACCTTCAACATCAACGCCGACACCGTGGCCGGAGCCCTGGCCGGGGCGCTGAAGGCCAAGCGGATGCTGATGCTGACCGACATCGCCGGCGTCCTCGACGCCGACGGCAAGCTGATCCGTCAGATGACCCTCAAGGAGGCCCGCGCCCTGATCGCCAGCGGCGTGGCCAGCGGCGGCATGATCCCCAAGCTCGAAAACGCCATCCATGCCGTCGAAGCCGGGGTCGAGGCGGTGGTCATTCTCGACGGCCGCCGCCCCCACGCCATGCTGGTCGAGCTGTTCAGCGAGCACGGCGCCGGCACGCTCATTTCGCGATGAGTCCAGATCTCGCCCACCTCGACACCTGGCTGTTCGACCTGGACAACACCCTCTATCCGGCCGAGTGCGAGTACATGGCCCTGATCGAGGGCAAGATGACCGACTTCATGGAGCGGGAAACCGGCCTGCCCCGTGACCAGGCGCGGGCGATCCAGAAGAAATACTACCACGAGCACGGCACCACCCTGGCCGGGCTGATGGCCCATCACGGCATCGCGCCCAAGGCCTTCCTGGACGAGGTCCACGACGTGTCGATGGACCGTCTGACGCCCGATCCGGTGCTGCGCGACGCCATCGACCGCCTGCCCGGCCGGCGGCTGATCTTCACCAACGGCTCGGTGGGACATGCCGAACGGGTCCTGGGCCATCTGGGCCTGGACCATCTGTTCGAGGACATCTTCGCCATCGAGACGGCCGACTATCTGCCCAAGCCGGCCATGGCCACCTTCGAGAAGATCGTCGCCCGCCACGCCCTGGCGGCCCCGGCCACGGCCTTCTTCGAGGACAGCGAGAAGAACCTCGCCCCGGCCGCCGAGCTGGGCATGACCACGGTCCTGGTCGGGGCCCACGCCGCCGCCTCGACCGCCGACTTTGTCCACCATCGCACGAACGACCTCGCCGGGTTCCTGACCCTGGCGCGCCTCAAGGACCTCTGAGCCATGACCCTCACCGTCAGCCTCTCTGACCTGCAGACCGAGATCGAAGCCGCCTGGGAGGCCCGCGACAGCGTCTCGACCGCCACCACCGGCCCCGTCCGCACCGCCGTCGAGGAGACCCTGCTGCTGATCGACGCCGGCCAGGTTCGGGTGTCGGAAAAGATCGACGGCGAATGGACGACCCACCAGTGGCTGAAGAAGGCCGTGCTGCTGTCCTTCCGCCTCAACCCCAACCGCGTCATGCACGCCGGCACCCTGGGCGGCGCCGTGGGCCGTGGTGGGACAAGGTTCCCAACAAGTTCGACGGCTGGGACGCCCCGCAGTTCGAAGCCGCCGGCTTCCGCGCCGTGCCCGGATCGATCGTCCGTCGCGGCGCCTTTGTCGGCCCGCAACGTCATCCTGATGCCGTCGTTCGTGAACATCGGCGCCTATGTCGACGAGGCCACCATGGTCGACACCTGGGTGACGGTCGGCTCCTGCGCCCAGATCGGCAAGCGCGTCCACCTGTCGGGCGGCGTCGGCATCGGCGGCGTGCTCGAGCCCCTGCAGGCCAACCCGACCATCATCGAGGACGACTGCTTCATCGGGGCCCGCTCCGAAGTCGTGGAAGGCGTGATCGTCGGCCAGGGCTCGGTGCTGTCGATGGCGTGTTCATCAGCGCCTCGACCAAGATCGTCGACCGCAAGACCGGCCAGATCCACATCGGCAAGGTGCCGCCCTACAGCGTCGTGGTCCCCGGCAACCTGCCGACCCGAACGGCGGCCCGGGCCTCTACTGCGCGGTGAT
>NZ_PEGG01000045.1 GCF_002737765.1 Caulobacter sp. B11
CAACGACGACGACCCGTCGGAGGCTCTATGCGGCCGTCCTGCCCTTCACGGTGGGGCCCAAGCCCTTCGTCGAATTTCTGCATTTCGGCCTGCAGGGCCAGCAGCGCCGCATGTACATGCACTTCCTCGAACACTTCGCCGATCGCTGCGAGTGGTTCATGTTCCTGGATATCGACGAGTTCCTGCTGCTGCGGGACTCGCCGACCATCGGCGCGTTTCGCGGCGCGTTTCCGGCGGCGGTCGACGCCCTCTACTTCAATTGGATCTTCGCCGGGAACAACGGCTACGTCACGCGTCCCGAGGGCCCGGTCCTGCCCCGCTACACGCGTCGCGCCGATCATGTTCACCCCTTCACCAAGGTCCTGACCCGGTCGGCGGCCCTGGACGATCCGGGTCAGAAGAAGGCCCGGCTGGAGCCGTTCTGGCACGACATGCTGTCCTTGCTGAAGCCGGAGGCGACGGGGCTTAACGTCCTGGGCGAGGACATGGGCGGCTACTATGTCGACTTTCCCGAGGCGGCCTCACGGCGGGTGAGCGAACCGGCCTATCTTTCCGGCGTCGTCGCCCGGGCCTTTGTCTACCATGTCGCCTTCAAGTCCGAAGACGACCTGCGCCGACGCCACCAGCGCGGTACGGGCGGGGACTTCTACAGCCAGACCATGTGGAAGGACCTGCATGATCGGGGCCCTGATGATATCCGCGGCTTCATGGCCATGCTCAACGCCGTCGAGGAAACCCACCTGGCGACCTTTTGGGCCCGGATGATGGCGCGGGCCTCGACCATCGTGGCCGCGCCTCCGGGGCGCAATCTGGCCGCCGGGCGACCGGCGCTGCAGAGCTCGATCGGCCCCTGGTCACGACAGGCCGATCCCGCGGCGGACGCCGTCGGCGCGGTCGACGGGCGCCCGGACGGTACATTCCATCAGCATACGGAAGACGAGGCCGACCCCTGGTGGTGGGTCGATCTGGGCGAGGTCGTGCCCATCACCCAGGTGCGTCTGTTCAACCGGCTCGACGACGCGCGGGACCGGTTTCGCGACTTCACGCTCAGCGTCTCCGACGATGGGCGGGCCTGGACGATCGTGCTGCGCAAGGCCGATGGCCAGCCCTTCGGCGGAGTCGACGGCCGGCCGTTCATTTGGGCGGCGCCCGCCGGTCTCAGCGGCCGCTTTGTGCGGATCAGCGTCGAAGGCCGGGCGATCATAGACCTGGACCAGGTAGAAGTTTACTGACGGGCGGCGACCGACGGGGTCGCCAGACCGCCCCGGCCCACACTGGAGTTCGAACGCTTGATGCAACGGCTGAATCGGTTGGCGACGGAACTGCGGGCGTGGCGGCGGTTCATCGGCCTGGGGACGACCGACGGCGCGCGCCTATGGGTCGCCGAGGCCGCCAATCTTGATCGGAGCAAGGACGAGCCCGGCCGGTTCAGGGGCGAGGCCTGGGATCCGCAACTGCGCCTGGCGGGGTTGCCGACCATCCATGGCCAGTCCGGCCCGGCGATCTTCGAGGCCACCCTGCGGGTGGAGTCCGGGGCCCTGATCCGGCCGATGCTCTTTTTGGATCGCGGCGCGGGCTTCGACGAGGCGGGCATGACGCCGCTGTACCCGGTGGGCGGCGGCAAGCTGGCCGGTCGTATCGCCGATCTGAAGGACGTGCGGGGTCTGAGGTTCGACCCCAGCGAGGGCCCGGTGAGCTTCCGCCTTGAGGACCTTCGTCTGCGCCGCCCGCGGCCGGGCGAGCCGGACCCCGCCGATGTCGCCGAGGAGTCGGTCGATCCGGGCCTGGCCCTGCTGCCCGATGTCCGCCTGAGCGGCGTCAAGGTGGTGGCCCGCAAGGGTCTGGAGCCGACCGACGCGCCGGGGGTCTTCGCCCTGACCGACAGCGACCCGCAGATCGTCTTCACGCCGACGGCCGACGGCCACCGGGGGGCCATGCTGTGCCGCTTCACCTTCGAGGTGGAGTCGATGGACGGCATGGTGACCACCCCGCGCCTCTATCTGGACTATGGCGACGAAGGCTTCTCCCAGGACGGGTCGTTCGCCCTGGCCCGTCAGGCCGACGGCCGTTATCACGCCATCGTCGCCTATCCGGCCCTGTGCCCGGGCGTGCGCTGGGACCCATCCGACCGTCGCGGAACCCTGCGGATCATCTCGGTCACCGCCCAGCCCCAGTCCCTGGCCGCCCTGCAGGACGCCGTCGAGGCGCCCTATAGCCCCTCGGGCGTCGCGGCGACGACCGGCGCGCCGGACAGGCGCGAGCGCAAGGCCTGGGCCGAGCGGGCCGTCGCGTTCAGTCGTGAGCTGAACGAGACCTATTACAACGCCTCCGCCGCCCTGGCCTATGACTATGACCGCTGGGTCAAGGTCACCGAGCGCCAGACCCCGGCCGACTATGAGCGCATGCGCCTCCTGCTGGCCCAGCTGGCCTGGCGGCCGCGCTTCTCGTTCGTGATGCCGACCTACAACACGCCGCCGGACCTGCTGGAAAGCTGCGTGCGTTCGATGCTGGATCAGGTCTATCCCGACTTCGAGATCTGCATCGCCGACGACCACTCCTCCGACCCGCGGGTGCGGGCCACGCTGGAACGGCTGGCCGCCGAGGACGACCGGATCAAGCTGGCGTTCCGGCCGGCCAATGGCCACATTTCAGAGGCCTCCAACACCGCCCTGGCGCTGGCGACCGGCGATTTCGTGGTGCTGGTCGATCACGACGACATCCTGCCCGACTACGCCCTGCTCACCATCGCCGACTATCTGAATGAGCATCGGGACGCCAAGATCCTCTATTCCGACGAGGACAAGCTGGACCCGTCCGGCAAGCGCTGCGATCCCTATTTCAAGTCTGATTTCAACCGCTTCCTGATGTTCGGCCACAACATGGTCAGCCATCTGGGGGTCTATCAGCGGGCCCTGGTGCAGTCGGTCGGCGGCTTCCGTCCGGGCTATGAGGGCAGCCAGGATTACGACCTGTTCCTGCGATGCCTGGAGCGCTGCTCCGACGCCGAAGTCATCCATATTCCCCATGTCCTGTATCACTGGCGGATGATCCCCGGCTCGACCGCCGTGTCGGCCGATCAGAAAAGCTATGCGATCGTCGCCGCCCAGAGGTCGATCAACGACTTCCTCAACCGCCAGGCCCTACCGTTCGAGGTCGTCGATGGCGTCGCCGCCGGCCTGACCCGGCTGGCGGTGATCGGCGCGCCCCTCGCCACCACCGTCTCGATCATCATCCCGACCCGTGACCGGCTGGACCTGCTCAAGCCCTGCATCGACTCGTTGTTCGCCGCGCCCGACGCCGGCGTCGAGATCGTCATCGTCGACAACGGCTCCCAGGAGGCTGAAACCCTCGCCTATCTGGCCGATCTGGCGAGCCTGCCGAACGTCAAGGTCGTCTCCGCCCCGGGGCCGTTCAACTTCTCGGGCCTGTGCAATCAGGGCGTGGCGGCCTCGTCGGGCGACATCATCTGCCTGCTGAACAATGACACCGAGCTGGTCACGGCCGACTGGCTGGACCGCGCCCGGGCCCTGCTGGCCACGCCGGATGTGGGGATTGTCGGCGCGCGGCTGATCTATCCCGACCAGTCCGTGCAGCATTTCGGGCTCTATCTGGGCATGGGCGCCCACGGGGTGGCGGGGACGCCGCACCGCGGCCTGCCGATGAGCGATTTCGGACCGTTCGGCAAGGCCCGGCTGATCCAGGAGTTCTCGGCCGTGACCGCCGCCTGCCTGTTCGTGACCCGCGCGGTCTATGACCAGGTCGGGGGGTTCGATCGCGACCTCGAGGTCGCTTATAATGACGTGGATTTCTGCCTGAAGGTCCGGGCCCTGGGTCGCCGGGTGCTCTGCGATCCGGACATCGTCCTGGTCCACAAGGAGTCCAAAAGCCGTGGCGATGATCTGGACGGCGCTCGCGCCCATCGGCTCGAGACCGAAGCGCGACTGATGCGGGAACGCTGGGCGGAACTGTTGGTGCGCGACCCGTATTACAATCCCAACCTCACGCTGGATCGAGATGACTTCAGTCTTGCAGATTCTTCGCGCATTCCATTTCCCTGGCGACGGCCCAGCTATATCGCGGCGCAACTGCGTTCTCGGTGAGGTATTCTCTGGGCGCCCTTTCTCACAATGAGTCAGCCTGCTAGAAGCCGACGGCCGTCAGTATGCCTGCCGCGGCGTGACGCGTCTTTGATCAAGGGATCAATCTAGATGAGTATTGTTCGGCGCTTCGGATCCGCCATCGATGATCTGGTGGCAGGTATCCGGCTTGCGCCCCTGTGGTGGCGTGTCGGCATCGAGCAGACGATCGCGCGTTACAGGCGAACTCTGCTTGGCCCCTTCTGGCTGGCCAGCAGCACGATCGCCACGGCCTTCTCGCTCGCGGTGGTTTTCGGTTCGATCTTCGGTTCGAGCCTGGCCGAAAGCTTCCCGTTCATTATGTCCGGGGTGGTCGCCTGGTCGATCACCGGCGGCATGCTGGCCGAAGGCGCCTCGGTGTTTACGTCCGGGGCCGGGATCATGCAGGTCCAGAAGCTGCCGCTGACCTTCCATTCCTTCCTGCAAATCAACAGGATGATGATCAATTTCGCCCACCAGATCGTGGCGTTCTGGGTCGTGATGCTGCTGCTGAGAATGTTCCCGTTGCCGCATTGGCAACTGCTGTTGTCGATCCCGCTGGTCGCCGCGACCGCGGTGATGTTCAGCATCCCGATCGGCATGCTGGCCACCCGCTACCGCGACATCAACTATCTGGTCGGATTCATCGGCCAGGCGCTGTTCATGCTGACCCCGGTGTTCTGGCGCAAAGCCCAGGTGGCGCCCAAGGCGCGCTGGATCGCCGACTATAACCCCTTCGCCCATCTCCTCGAGATCGTCCGCCAGCCCCTGTTGGGCCACCCGGCGCCCCTGAACGACTGGATCGCCTCGGTGGCTTTCTTCGTGGCTGTCGCGATCCTGGCCGTGGTGAGCCTGGCCCTGTTCCGTCGTCGCGTCGTGTTTTGGCTGTAGGATCGCATTGATGTCGGCTTCGATTTCCCTTCACGGCGTGACCCTGGACTACGCCATCTACAGCGTGCGCGCGCAGTCCCTGCGCAACGCGGTGCTGAACATGGCGGTCGGCGGCAAGCTGATGCGATCGGCCAATGACGTCACCGTGGTGCGGGCGATCAACAATGTGTCGTTCGAGCGTCTGGGCCTGGGCGGGCACAACGGCTCGGGCAAGACCTCGATGCTCAAGATCCTGGCCGGCGTCTATGAGCCCTCGACCGGCGTCGTCAGGGTCGAGGGCCGGGTCAGCTCGATGATCTCGATGAGCATCGGCCTGGATCACGACGCCTCGGGCCTGCAGAACATCAAGAACCTGGCCATGATGCAGATGATGTCCAAGAAGGAGATCGCCCGCCGGTTGCCGGGAATTGTCGAGTTTTCCGAACTCGGCGCCTATATCCACATGCCCTTCAAGACCTACTCGGCCGGCATGATGGCGCGCCTGACCTTCGCGGTGGCGACGGCGATGGACGCCGACATCCTGATCATGGACGAGTGGCTCGGCGCGGGCGACGCGGAATTCCAGCGCAAGGCCACGACCCGCATGGCCGGCCTGGTCGACAACGCCAAGATCGTCGTCATCGCCAGCCATGACGACAAGCTGATCGAACGGGTCTGCAACAAGGTCATGGTCATGGACGGCGGCCGCGCCACATTCTTTGGGGACACCGAAGAATGGCTTCGGCTCAAGGCATGACTTCCGGGGCGCCGACGCCCCATAAGGACGTTGTCGCGGGCGCTTCGCCAGGGATCTTTGTCGCGCGCGGCGACGATCCCCAGATGATCTGGACGGCGCCCAGGACCCGAGACGATCTGCGAACCCATGGGGCGATCCGGGTGACAGTGACCCTTCGCGCGGTCGAGGGCCGGGTGATCGGTCCCTGCATCTACGCCGACTGGGGCGACGGGTTCAGCGAAGAGACCCGCAAGGACCTGACCCTGGTGTCCGAGGGCGTCTATACCGGCGTGGCCTACACCAATGCCGGCGGCCTGCGGCGTCTGCGGTTCGACCCCTCCGCCAAGGCCTGCCAGTTCAGCCTCGAAGCCTTCAGCGTCGAGCCGGCCGCCGAATCCAGCCGGCCGGCCCGCCGCCTGTCGACCGCGCGCCGCCTGGCGCGTCGCCTTCTGCGCCGGCTGCCCGGGCCCATCCAGGCCCAGGCCCGGTCTCTGGCGGGACTGCTGAGGGGTGATCTGGTCGGACGGCTGGCGCGCACGCGGGTGCGGTGGGGCGGAGGCCCCTGGCGCGCGGCCTATGTGAACAGTTTCGAGATCGCGCGAAATCTCCGAAGCCCGGAATTCGCCGCCCCGCCGCTTGATCCGCCGCGCCGTTCGCCGGACGGTCCCAAGGTCATCGCCTTCTACCTTCCCGCAGTTCCACCCCATCCCGGAGAACGACGCCTGGTGGGGGAAGGGCTCACCGAGTGGACCAAATGTCAGCAAGGCGACGCCGCAGTTTCGTCGGCCATCTGCAGCCGCGCCTGCCGGCCGAGCTGGGTCACTATGACCTGCGGGTGCCTGAGGTTCGTCGGGCCCAGGCCGATCTGGCCCGGCGGGTCGGCGTCGACGCCTTCTGCTTTCACTACTACTGGTTCGCGGGCAAGCGCCTGCTCGAAGGCCCCCTCGACGCCTTTGTCGACGACCCGGAAATCGACCTGCCGTTCGCCCTGTGCTGGGCCAACGAGAACTGGACGCGGCGCTGGGACGGTCAGGAATCGGACGTCCTGATCAGTCAGCGACACTCGCCGCAGGACGACATCCTGGTCTTTGACGACCTGGCCCGCTATCTGCGCTCGCCGCGCTATCTGCGGGTCGGCGGACGCCCGCTGATCATCATCTACCGTCCCGACGCCCTGCCCGAGGCCGGGGCGACGATCGCCCGCTGGCGCGAGCGAGCCCGGGAGCTTGGACTGGGCGAGCTGTTCGTCACCAGCACCGACGCCTTCGGGTTCAGCGACTATGCCGCCATGGGGTTTGACGCCCTGGTCGAGTTCCCGCCCCACGCCCTGGCCCAGGGCGAGATCACCGACCGGGTCGAGCGGCTCAACCCCGCCTATTCGGGACGGGTCTACGACTATGAGGCGGTGGCGTCCGCCAAGGTCGAGCAGTTGCTGGACGCCGCCGATCCCCGTCGGTTCCCGGGATCATGCCCGCCTGGGACAACGAGGCCCGCAAGCCCGGGGCGGGCCATGTCTTTCACAACGCCTCGCCCGAACTGTTCCATCGTTGGGCCGGCGCCGCCCTCGGCGCCAGCGCCCGGCTGGCGCGGCCCGATGAGCGCCTGGTCTTCGTCAATGCCTGGAACGAATGGGCCGAGGGGCCTATTTGGAACCCGACCGCTGGTTCGGCCATGCCTTCGGCCAGGCTCTGCGCGCCGCTCTCGAGGCCGACGCGCCGCGCCTGCCGGCCGCGAGCGGCCGCCCCGACGTCGTGTCGGGACCGACCGGCCGCGCCCCGGCGGTGGTCCTGCTGCATCTCTACTATCCCGACCTGATCGAGGAGTTCGCGGACCGGCTGGCCGCCCTGGACGGGCTGGCGGACATCGCCATCACCTTCCCCGACACCTGGACCCCGGACGAGCTGGCGCGGCTGGCCGCGGCCTTCCCGCGCGCCCGCCTCGCCCCGACCCCCAATGTCGGCCGCGACATCGCGCCGTTCATCGCCGCCCTCGGCTGGGCCCGGCAGGCCGGATATCCGTTGTTCTGTAAGCTTCACTCCAAGCGTTCGCCGCACCTGGCGCAAGGCGACGCGTGGCGTGAGGCGCTGCTGTCGCCGCTGCTCGGCGCGCCGGCCGCGGCGGTCGCCCAACTGCAGGCCAACGCCGATGTCGGGCTGCTGGCGGCGGGCGCCACGCGCACCCGCCTGGGGACGCACGGCGTCATGCACAACAACGCCGGGGGATGGCCATGCTCGCCAGCCGGTTGGGCTTCGCCTATGGCGACGACACGGAGTTTCCGGCGGGGACGATGTTCTGGGGCCGGACGGCGGCGTTCGGGGCCCTGACCCAGGGCGCGCCCTTGCCGTTCGAGCTTGAACTGGGCCGTATCGACGGGACCCTGGCCCACGCCCTGGAGCGGGCGATGGGCGCGATCGTCGTGGCCTCTGGCCACCGGGCGGACTGGAGCCTTTGAGGGTGATGGGGTCCTTGGCGCGTATTCGGGGACGTCTGGAGCAGGCCCGGGGCTGATGCGCCGGGTCGAGGCCCTGCCCTTGCGCATCGAACCTGAACTGGCCGTCCTGCGCGAGGTCCCGGCCGTGGCCGACCTGACCGCCCAGACCCCGCCGTCGCCCGGCGTGGTCGTTCAGTTGGAGACGGCCCAGCACATTCCCGAAGAGGTCATGCTGGCGCGGCTGGCCGGCCGCACCGACGGTCACGACATGCCCCCTGGCACGCCGGCCATGGCGGAGCCCCCATGGCGGGGGTGATGGTGTCGCGCGTCGCCCAGGCGCTCCACCTGCCGGAATATGGCGCGGTGATCACCCAGGACGGCGCGTGCTGCGCTCTTCGGTGGCCGAGGCGCTCTACCTGACCCCCAGCCTGGCGGCCCTGCCCGGGGTGGCCATGGTCGACGGCATGCCGCGATTGACGGTGCGTCGCGGCATGCCGGTGATCGATCGCGGGGCGGTGTTCATGGCCTGGGGCGGCCGCTTCAACTATGGCCACTTCCTGATCGACTGCATGGCGGCGCTGGCGGCCCTGGAGCGGTGCGGCCTGACCGAGCGCTTCACCCTCATCACCCCGGCGCTCAATGACTGGCAGAGAGAGACCCTGCGCCTGTTCCTGGGCGAGCGCCGCGCGGCGCGCGTGCGGGAGATCACCGCGCCGGTCATCCATATCGACGACGCGGTCTTCGCCAGCGCGATGGACCATTTTCTGCATGCGCCCAATCGACCGCTCGATGTGGTCCGGGCCCGGATGCTGGCGGCCGTCGACGAGCCCCCGACCGGCGTCTCGCGGCTCTATGTCAACCGCCTCAGCGACACCAAGCGCCCCCTGGTCAATGAACTGGAGCTGGAGGCGGCCCTGGTGGCGCGCGGCTTTGTCTCCGTGGCCCCGGAAACCCTGTCCCTGAGCCGCCAGATCGCGCTGTTCCGCGACGCAGACGTCATCGTGGGTCCCACGGGCGCGGCCCTGGCCAATGTGCTGTTCTGCAAGCCCGGAGCCCAGGTGTTCGAACTGCAGCCGACCAATTTCATCGGCATCTGGGCGCGGGGGCTCAGCCATTTCGTCGAGGCCAGTTGGCATGGCTTCTTCGCGCCCTCGCCCCTGTCGGAAACCGATATCCATATCGAGGGCGTTCCCAAGCCCGGGGTCAGCTTCCGCTGGCGGATCGAAACCCCGGAGGTGCTCGCCTGGATCGATCGGGGCCTCGAGCATGACAAGACCTGAGCCCGGGGCGTCGCGGTGAGGATCGGCGGCCACCTGACCGTTCAGGACCTGCCGCCCGGCGAGGTTCAGCCGCGCCCCCTGTGGGCGGCCCGGGCCCGTCTGTCGCGCGCCCAGACCCGGGTCGACCGGCTGTCGGTTTCCGAGGCCGAGCTGTTCGAGCTGGGCCAGACCCTGGATCGCGCCAGCGGCGTCGACGCCCTGGGCCCCGACCACTGCCTTTCGGCGACGCAGTATCTGTCGCGGCCGTTCGTCCGTTGCACGGCGGCCAATATCGTCTGGACCCGCGGGGCCAAGGCGATCGCCGCCCCGAGGCGCGGCCTGATCGATGATTTCCACGTCGGTCCGGCCGGCGTCTGGCCCGGCGGCCTGATCGAGCAGGACCTGCAGAAGGACGCGGCGGGCTGGCGCAGCCGGCGCGGCGCCAAGCTCGAGATCGTGGCGGGCGCCAGCATCCCGCTTTGCCATTACGGCCAGCGGGCCTTCGGGCATTTCGTGCTGGACGGGCTGCTGCAGGTCTATCTCCATCGCGAGGCGCTCGCCGCGGGCGAGGCCAGGCTGGTTCACTGGCCGTTCGAGAGCCCGTGGATGGAGGATCTGCTGACCCGCTGCGGCGCCCCGGCCTCGGCGCGTCGGGTCCTGAGCGGCGATCTCGTTCTGCTGGAGACGGCGCATCTGTCTTCAGCCCTGGCCGGTCATGGCGTCTATTTCCCGGGAGGCTTCGCCCTGGGGTTCTTCGACTGGCTGAGGGATCGACTGACGGACCCGGCCGCCGACCGGCCCGAGGCCGGCAAGCGCCTGTATGTTCGCCGCGATCCTGACGGCTCGCGGCCGGTTCTCGATCAGGACCGCCTGGAGGCTTTTCTGGCGGCGCGCGGGTTCGAGGTTCTGGATTCGCGCCAGGACCGCATCGACCAGCAGGCCCAGAAGATCGCGGGCGCGGATCTCCTGCTGTCGAGCTGGGGCTCTGGCGCGACCTTGGCGCCGCTGCTGGGCGGCGCCCGTCAGGTCGTGGAGTTGACGCCGGAAACGGTGACCGATCCCTGGTTCGCCCGTCAGGCCGCCGTCCATGGGCTCAGCTACACGCCGATCATCCATCCTCGACGGACGGCGCGATCATTCCAGACCTGGCGCGCATCGGGGCGACGCTTGATCGCCTGACGCCAGGCTGAAGGGTCGTTTCAAGGTGTCAGGGTC
>NZ_PEGG01000046.1 GCF_002737765.1 Caulobacter sp. B11
GATCCCTCGGAGCTGAAGTTCAAGGAAGGCGACAAGCTGGGCTTCCTGGTCCCGGCCGAGACCACCGACAAGCTGCTGCTGTTCACCAGCGATGGCCGGTTCTTCACCCTGGGCTGCGCCGCCCTGCCGTCGGCCCGCGGCCATGGCGAGCCTGTGCGGATGATGATCGAGCTGGACGACAAGGTGAAGATCATCGACGTCTTCCCCTACAAGGCCGGCCGCAAGCGCATTCTGGCCTCGAAGCTGGGCTACGGATTCCTGATGCCCGAGGAAGAAGCCCTGGCCAACCGCAAGGCCGGCAAGCAGGTCCTGACCGTCGACGCCGCCGGCGCGGCCTTCTGCCTGGAAGCCACAGGCGACCAGCTGGCCGTGGTCGGCGATAACGGCAAGATCCTGGTCTTCCCGCTGGAGGAGCTGCCCGAGATGTCACGCGGCAAGGGCGTCAAGCTGCAGGCCTACCGCGAGGGCGGCCTGCGCGACGCCCTGTCGTTCAACGCCGAGGTCGGCGGCCACTGGATCGACTCGGCCGGTCGCCGTCGCGACTGGACCGACTGGCAGGCCTTCGTCGGGCGGCGGGCGAGTTCGGGCAAGCTGGCCCCGAAGGGTTTCCCGACCTCCAAGCGGTTCAAGCCGAAATGAGGGCGGCATGATCCGTCTGCGCCGGACCGTCGGGGCGCTGGCCGCCCTGCTGGGCCTGACCGGAGGCGCCGTCGCCCAGGCCGCGCCCCTGGTCCACGCCCACCCCGAATCCGTCGGATTCTCGTCGGCTCACCTGCATCGCCTGGACCAGACCATGCAGACCCTGGTCGACCAGGGACAGATCGCCGGCGCCGTGACCCTGCTCAGCCGGCACGGCCAGATCGCGGCGCTGCGCAGCTTCGGCAAGCTCAGCCTGGAATCGGGCGAGCCGATGCCGGCTGACGCGATCTTCCGCATCCGCTCGGAGACCAAGCCGGTCACCGGCGTGGCGATGATGATCCTCTACGACCAGGGTCTCTGGAAGCTGGACGACCCGATCACCAAGTTCGTGCCCGAGTTCGCCGGCTTGCGGATCGCCAGCGGCGTCGACGCCGAGGGCCAGCCGATCCTGACGCCGGTGACCCGTCCGCCGACCATGCGCGAGCTGATGACCCATACGGCGGGCTTCGCCTATGGCATCGCCGACGATCCGGGAAGCCAGGCCGACCAGGCCTATTTCCGGGCGGGGGTGCTGCAGTCGGCGTCGCCTGCAGGACCTGCAGCAGCAAGGTCGCGCACTGCCCCTCTACGCCCAGCCGGGCACCCTGTGGCGCTACAGCATCGCGGCCGACATCAGGGCTATATCGTCGAGAAGCTGTCGGGCCAGCCTTTGCCGGTGTTCATGGAGGAGCGCATCTTCCAGCCCCTGGGCATGAAGGACACCGCCTTCTGGGCGCGGCCCGAGAAGCAGCCGCGCCTGGCGGCCGTCTATGACGCCGATCCCGCCACGGGCAAACTGGTCCCGGTGGTCGAGGGGGCCTGGCGCGATGTCACCCGGCCGCCCGCCGCGCCCTCGGGCGGCGGTGGTCTTCTATCGACGGCGGCGGATTTCGCCCGCTTCGCCCAGATGATCCTCAATGGCGGCGACCTGGACGGCAAGCGGATCCTCGAACCCGAGACCGTCGCCCTGATGCGGCAGAATCATCTCCCCCGCCAGTTTTCAAGTGACGACCAACGGCACCGCCAATGTGCTGACTCCCCAGGCTCGACCCTTCCCCTTCGCCACCGGCATGGGCTACGGCCTCGACGTGGCGGTGGCCATCGATCCCTTGGCCTCGGGCGCGCCGGTCGGTCCCGGCACGATCAGCTGGGGCGGCAGCGCCGGCACCTGGTTCTGGATCGATCCGGCCAATGACCTGTTCTTCATCGGCATGATCCAGCGGCTCGGCGGCGTGGGCTCCGGCCTGGACGCCACCTCGCGCACCCTGGTCTATCAGGCCCTCGCCGAAGGCGGCCTGCAGAACGCCAGTCTGACCTCCAGCCCCGCGGCGGGCCGCAAGGCGCAATCGGCGGGTCGGTCGCCCTAGGCGGCCTGGATCACTTTCCTCGGCCATTTGAGCGACCAGGGTTAGGTCCCCATTGCCGCTCGGGCATTCGTCGCTAAGGTGCGGTCAAACAGATGTTTGGAGGGGCGCTTATGGTTCGGCGGACAATGGCGGCGGCGTTCGCCGTTCTGGCGCTTTGCGGCGCTCCGGCCTGGAGCGCGCCCAAGTCGGTGTCCCTGACGACCGCGGCGCCCGAGAGCGCCGGCTTTTCCAGTGAGCGGCTCAAGCGGTTAAACGGCGCGATGCAGGCCCTGGTCGATCAGGGTCATCTGCCCGGCGTCACCACCATGGTCGTGCGCCATGGCAAGGTCGTCGCCTTCGAGGTTCACGGCAAGAAGGGCTTCGACGGCCCGCCCATGACCCGGGACACCGTCTTCCGGATCTATTCCCAGACCAAGCCGGTGACCGGCGTCGCGATGATGCAGCTCTTTGAAGAGGGCAAGTGGCGGCTGGACGATCCGGCCAGCAAGTACGTCCCCGAATTCGCCAATCTGCGGGTCTTCAAGGGCGTCAATCCGGACGGCAGCTTCATCACCGAGGCCGCCAATCGGCCGCCGACCATGCGCGAGCTGATGAGCCATTCGGGCGGCTTCGCCTATGGCCTGGTTCCCGACAACCCCGTCGACAAGGCCTTCGTGACCAACGGCGTGCTGGGCTCGAAGACCGGCCAGGAGTTCATCGACAAGGTCGCCGCGATCCCCCTGATCGGCCAGCCGGGCGCGCAATGGAAATATAGCGCCTCGGTCGATATCCAGGGCTTCATCATCGAGAAGCTCTCGGGGATGTCGCTGGCCGACTTCATGCGCACCCGGATCTTCGAGCCGCTGAAGATGCCGGATACGGGCTTCTACATCCCGGCCGACAAGGCCAGCCGCCTGGCCTCGCTCTATGTCTGGTCCCCCAAGGTCGCGAAGCTGGTCCCGGCCGAGGGCTTCATGGTGCTCGACATCAGCAAGCCGCCGCCCGTGGCCTCCGGCGGCGGCGGCCTGGTGTCGACCAGCGCCGACTACGCCCGCTTCGCCCAAATGATCCTCAATGGCGGTGAATTGGACGGCGCGCGGATCCTGTCGCCCGGCACGATCAAGCTGATGGCCGCCAACCACCTCAACGACGGCATCATGACCGGCAAGGAGGGCTCGTTCACCAACGCCCGGGGCCAGGGTTTTGGACTTGATTTCATGGTCATCACCGACCCCGCCAAGGCGGGCTCGCCGGTGGGCGAGGGCACGATCAGCTGGGGCGGCGCGGCCGGAACCTGGTTCTGGATCGACCCGAAGAACGATCTGTTCTTCTTGGGCATGATCCACATCCTCAACAAGGACGGCGATCCGGCCCTGCGCAATCTCGACGATCTCAGCCAGCAGCTGGTCTATTCGGCCTTGGTTGATCCGTCGAAATAGCCTTCGAGACCCATAGGAACACCATCCGGGGAGAGCGCCATGAAGGCCGCCGTCTATTACGAAACCGGTTCGCCGGACGTGCTGCGCTATGAGGATGTCGCCGATCCCCCGTGCCATGCCTCGGGCGTGGTCATCCGGGTCGAGGCCGTCAGCATCGAGGGTGGCGACACGCTCAATCGCGGCGGCGGCGCGATGGCCGGCAGTCCGCACATCGTCGGCTATCAGGCGGCCGGCGAGATCATCGAGGTCGGGGCCGAGGTCACCCATCTGAAGGTCGGCCAGAAGGTTGTCACCGTGAACGCCTTCGGCTCGCACGCCGAGCTGCGCTCGGTGCCCGCCCGCAACGCCTGGCCGATCCCGGCGGGGTTCGACATCCAGAAGGCCTCGGCCATTCCCGTGCCGTTCGGCACCGCGCATGAGTGCCTGTTCGGGGCCGGCCGCCTCAAGGCCGGCGAGACCGTCCTGGTCCAGGCCGGGGCCGGGGCCGTCGGCATCGCCGCCATCCAGCTGGCCAAGCGGGCCGGGGCCACGGTGATCGCCACCGCCTCCAGCGACGAACGGCTTGACCGTCTCAAGGCCTTCGGCCTGGACCACGGGATCAATTACAGCCGCGACGACGTGGTCGAGCAGGTCATGAAGCTGACCGGCGGCAAGGGCGTCGACCTGGTGGTCGATCCGGTCGGTGGCGCCACCCTCGAGGGCAGCCTGCTGTCCTTGGCCTATCGCGGCCGCGTCTCGCTGGTCGGCAATGCCGGGCGCGAACCGATGAAGGTGGATGTCTCGTCCCTGATGGGCGGCAATCGCTCGCTGACCGGGGTGTTCCTGTGGGCCGAGATCATGACCGATCGGGTTCATGACATGATCCAGACCCTGATCGACGAGGCCGCCCGCGGCGAGCTCCAGGTCGTGATCGACAAAACCTTCCCGCTGTCGGAAGCCGCCGCCGCCCATGCCTATATCGAGAGCCGCCAGGCCGTCGGCCGCGTGCTGCTGATCCCATGACCAACCGCGTCCTGGCCCATACGGGCGCCAAATATCCGATCATCCAGGCCCCGATGGGCTGGATCGCTCGCTATCCCCTGGCCTCGGCCGTCTCTCGCGCCGGGGGGCTCGGGATCATCGAGACCTCTTCGGGCGAGACCGAGACCTGCAAGGCCGAGATCCGCAAGATGGCGGAAAGCGGCCTGCCGTTCGGGGTGAACCTGCCGATCATGTTCCTGCGCGACGACGCCATGCTGAAGTTCGTCTGCGAGAGCGGGGTCAAGTTCGTCACCACCTCGGCGGGCAGTCCGGCCAAGTTCATCGGGCCGCTGAAGGACGCCGGCATCGTGGTCTATCACGCCGTGCCGACGGTCGACGCGGCGGTCAAATGCGCCGAGGCCGGGATCGATGGCCTGGTGGTCGAGGGCGCCGAGGGCGGTGGGTTCAAGAACCCCGAGGAGGTCTCGACCCTGGTCCTGCTGCAGGCGATCCGCGCCCGGGTCGACGTGCCGCTGGTCGCGGCTGGCGGCATCTGCGACGGACGCGGCATGGCGGCCGCCTTCGCCTTGGGAGCCGAGGCCGTCCAGATGGGCACCCGCTTCGTCAGCGCGGCCGAGAGCCCGGTGCACGAAAACTACAAGGCCGCGATCACCGGCGGCAAGGAGACCGGCACCTGGATCCTCAACAAGAAGTCCAGCCCGTGCATCCGCGCCCTGAAATCCGAGCGCACCAAGGCCATCTACGATGAAGGCCTGATGCCGCCCGACGCCCTGAAGGGCATCCTCGGCGTCTATTTCGGCGGCGACATGGAAGCCGCGCCCGCCTTGGCTGGTCAGACCGTCGGCCTGATCGACGAGGTCAAGACGGCGCAAGCGATCATCGACGAGACCGTCGCCCAGTTCCACGATATCACCGGGCGCCTCGGCGCCCTGGCCGCCGCGCGCGGCTTCTAAAAGGATACGATCATGCAGAATCTCTTCTCCCTCGAAGGCCGCGTCGCGGTCGTCACCGGCGGCTCGCGCGGCATCGGCGCGATGATCGCCAAGGGCTTCCTCGTCTATGGCGCCAAGCGCGTCTACATCACCGGCCGCAAGGCCGCCGCCTGCGACGCGGCCGCCGAGGAGCTCAGCCAATATGGCGAATGCGTTTCGCTGCCGGGCGACATCTCGACCATGGAGGGCGTCCAGGGCCTGGCCTCGCGGCTGCTGGAGCGCGAGCCCAAGCTCGACATCCTGGTCAACAACGCAGGCGCGGCCTGGGGCGCGGCCTTTGACGAGTTCCCCGAGAGCGGTTGGGACAAGGTCGTCGACCTCAACATGAAGACGCCCTTCTTCCTGACCCAGGCCCTGATGGCCCCCCTGCGGGCCGCCGCCAAGGACCACGTGGCCAAGGTGATCAACATCTGCTCGATCGACGGCCAGTCGGTGGCTAAGGAAGAGACCTATCCCTACGGCGCGTCCAAGGCCGGCTTGCTGCATCTGACCAAGCGCATGGCCCTGCGCCTGGCGCCCGAGAACATCGCCGTCAGCGCCATCGCGCCCGGCGCCTTCGCTTCCGACATGAACAAGGTCGCCCGCGACCACGCCGAGGCGGTGTCCAAGGCCATTCCCGCCGGCCGCATCGGCACGGACGAGGACATGGCCGGCACGGCGATCTTCCTGGCCTCGCGGGCCGGGGACTATGTGATGGGCTCGGCCGTCACGGTCGACGGCGGGGTCAGCTTCGCGCGCTAAGCCTCGTTCTGACGGCCGGAAGGCTAAGGCTTTCCGGCCGTCGGGAACTCGTCCAGATCCGCCGGCTCGGCGTCGCTGAGGTCCAGATCGACGCTGGGCGGGGTGATCGGCCGCGGCGGGCGAGCCCCGCGCTCACGGGCCGACATCAGGGCCCAGCCGCCCGGCTTGAGGATTTCCAGGGGCGAGAAGCGGGCCTTGTAGGCCATCTTCTCGCTGCCGGGCACCCAATAGCCCAGATAGACAAAGGGCAGATCGATCGCGCGGGCCTGGACCAGATGGTCGAGGATCACGAACGACCCGAGGCTGCGCGAGGCCAAGGTCGGGTCATAGAAGCTGTAGACCAGCGACAAGCCATCGGCGAGGACGTCGACCAGCACGCAGGCCACGAGGTCGCCGGGGCCGTCGTCCGCCGGGCGGCGGCGATATTCGATCAGATGGGTGCGGACCGCCGTGTCCTCGACCATCGCCACATAGTCGGGCCAGGCCATCTCGGCCATGCCGCCGTCGGCGTGGCGGGCCATCAGATAGCGACGCAGCAGTTCGAACTGCTCGAGCGTCGCCTCGGATTCCACCAGATGACGCTCAAGGTCCTGATTGCGGGCCAGGACCCGACGCTCCGAGCGCGACAGCTCATAGTCGGCGACCGGCGCGCGGGCCGACTGGCAGGCGCGGCAGGTCTCGCAAGCGGGGCGATAGGCGATGTTCTGCGACCGGCGGAAGCCGACCTGGGTCAGGCTGTCATTGACCGTGGGGCCGTCCGAGAGCGGCAGGTGCGCGAACACCTTTCGCTCCTCACGGCCCGGGAGATAGGGGCAGGGCGTCGGCGCTGTCAGGAAGAAGCGCAGCTGTCGCGTCGGAAAATGCTGCGTCACGGAAGCTCACAACCCCTGTTGGCGGCCCTCGGCCGATAACGGATTAGGCGACATCCGCGCCGGTCGCGCAAGCGGGTCGGACACGTCGCGCGTCACACGGTCACAGGTTGTCGGGCAGCACCGGTTTTTCGCGCAGCAGAACGATGGAAATCCGGCGATTGCCCGCCAAGGTGGGGTCGTCGGCATAGAGCGGCTCGGAATTGGCCTTGCCGGAAACCTGATAGATGCGGTCGTCGTCGACTCCGGCGCTGCGCAGCACCTGACGCGAGGCGTCGGCGCGGGACGCCGAGAGCGACCAGTCGCCGTCGGCCTTGCGGCCCAGGGCGCTGGCGCTGGTGTGACCCGAGACGGTCACCCGGTTGGGCAGCTGATTGATCACCTTGGCGACCGCGCGCAGCAGGATGCGGGCGCGGTCATTGGGCTCGCGCGAGTTCTCCTTGAACATCGAGCGGCCGTCCTGATCGATGAGCTGGATGCGCAGGCCCTCGGGGGTCTGGTCGATCATGATCTGTTTGGACAGCTCGGCCAGTTCGGGCATGTCCTGCAGCGACTGGCGCAGCGACTGGGCGGCCGAGGCGAAGCTGTCCTGTTCCTTCTTGGCCAGGGCGTCGCGCAAGGCCTCCTCGGAGGCCGAGTCGAGGCTGGCCGTGGTCGAGCTCTGGCCGTCCTTTGTTGGTTTCCTCCGGCGCTTCGGGCGCCATCTGCTGGATCGCCGACATCTTGCCGTCCGACTTGGCGCCGTCGGTCGCCCAGGGCCGTGCCGCCCAGAATGCCGCCCGAGCCGCTGGTGGTCGACGAGATCGAGGCCGGCGCGAAATAGTCGGCGATTCCGGCCTTTTGTTCGGGGCTGGTGGTGTTGAGCAGCCACATCAGCAGGAAGAACGCCATCATCGCCGTGACGAAGTCGGCATAGGCCACCTTCCACGCGCCGCCATGGTGGCCGCCGCCGACGACCTTCTTGACCTTCTTGATGATGATCGGTTGGTCGCCGCGCTGACGGCCATCGTGCTTAAGCCTGCTTAACCCTGTTGCCGCAACCTGAGGCAGGAGGACGTTAAAATGCCGTTGCGATCCGCCGCCCGTCGGGCCACACCCGCGCGTTCTCGCAAGGAGTTGGGTGCATGAAGATCGCGTTTGTCGGCCTGGGCGTCATGGGCTTCCGATGGCGGGTCATCTGAAGACCTCTGGCCACGCGTCCATGGTCTTCAATCGCAGTCCCGACAAGGCCGAACGCTGGGTGGCGACCCATGGCGGCGCGAAGCGCCCCCTCGATCGCCGAGGCTGTCGCGGGGGCCGAGATGGTCGTTCTGTGCGTCGGCAATGATGACGACGTCCGCGGCGTCGTGGCCCAGATCCTGCCGGCCCTGGCGGCGGGCGGCGTCATCGTTGACCACACCACGACCTCGGCCACCGTGGCGCGCGAGATGGCGACCGCCGCCGGAACCGTCGGCTGCGGATTCGTCGACGCGCCGGTGTCCGGGGGGCAGGCGGGGGCGGTGAGCGGGCAGCTGACCATCATGTGCGGCGGCGACGCGGCGGCCTATGCCCGGGTCGAGCCGGTGCTGGCGGTCTACGCCAAGGCGATCCGCCTGATGGGTCCGACCGGCGCGGGCCAACTGACCAAGATGTGCAACCAGATCGCCATCGCCGGCGTGATCCAGGGCGTCGCCGAGGCTCTGCACTTCGCCAAGCGCGCCGGCCTGCCGACCGACGACGTCCTGGCCGCGATCTCCAAGGGCGCGGCCCAGTCCTGGCAGATGGAGAACCGCTGGGCGACCATGGCGCAGGGCAAGTTCGATTTCGGCTTCGCGGTCGACTGGATGCGCAAGGACCTGGGCATCGCCCTGGCCGAGGCCAAGGTCAACGGCGCCCGGCTTGAAGCCACGGCCTTGATCGACGGCTTTTATGAAGAGGTCCAGGCGATGGGCGGTCATCGCTGGGACACGTCCAGCCTGGTGGCGCGGCTGGAACCTTAGGGCGACTTTGCGATCTGGGGGTAGTCGTGACGACGAATCTGACAGGCATCTGGCAGGGGCTCTATTCCTACCCTGAAGCCTTTGAACCCGTTGGGTTTACGGCGACCCTGCTCGAAAGCGGTAAATGGTTGACCGGCTCAATTCACGAAATCGCTGTGGATGAGTCGGAAGTCTTTGTCGAGGTCTACGCCACCCTCCAGGGCGGCCGAAACGATCGGCAAGTCCACTTCACAAAGACCTATGACGGCTCAAGCAACTGGTCGCATGCGGTCCACTATGAAGGGGCGCTCAACGACGATTTCACCGAGCTGGAGGGCCGATGGTCTATCCCGGGCGTATGGTCGGGAAAGTTCCTAATGATCCGCCCCGAAGGGCGCCGCGCCAGCGTCCTGCGGGAAGCGTTCGAAGCCGTCTGAAGGCGCCGGGCCCTGAAACGGCCCAGCCTTTTGTCAGCGCCCCGCGCCTCTCACAGGGCTGGGGCTCCAGCGCCCGGAACCTATTCCGCGGCCATCGCCGGGGTGAAACTGTCGCGCAGGCCGGCCAGCCTTTGGCGGTTGTCGTGGTCCCACGGGTGGAAGTTGGGGCGATACCAGGCCCAGTATTCGTTGGCGCAGCGGCGGAACAGGCCGGGCGTGCCGAACAGGAACCACAGCACCTTGGCGCGAGCGACGCGGGGCTTCATGCCGTCGGCTTCCAGCAGGCTGGAGGCGTAGTGGGTGATGTTGCGCGTGAACATGATGCTGATCAGCACCATGATCCGCACGCGCAGCCGATAGCGCTGCAGGGGCTTCCAGCCCTTGGTGACCTCCTGGAAGACGTCGAAGGCCACGGCCTTGTGCTCGGTCTCCTCCAGGGCGTGCCACTGCCACAGGCGCTTCATCTCGGGGTCGGTGTTCTCGAACAGGTCGTCGTCGCGCATGAACGAGTCGGCCATCATCGAGGTGAAGTGCTCCAACGCGATGGTCGCGCCCAGCATGGCCATCGGCCCCTTGCCGCGCACCATCGTGGTGCGTTGGCGGATCTGGGCCTCGATGGCCGCGACCGGGTAGCGGTCGCGGTCCAGGCCGCCGTTCATGGCCACATGCTCGCGCGAGTGGATGGCTTCCTGGGTGATGAAGGCCTTGGCGTCCTCCAGAAGCTTGCCCGACAACTGCGGCCGATAGTGCCGCACGGCGTCCATGAAGATCCGTTCGCCGTCGGGGAAGGTCAGGGACAGGGCGTTGAACACCGCCGTGCCGACCACGTCGCCGCCCAGCCAGGCGCCCTTGGCCACGACCTGGGTGTCGAAATGCAGGTCGCGCGGAGTGACGATGACGTCGTCGGGTGTGGTGTGCGGCTTCGCCATGGCGTTGTATCGGAGCTCGAGATGCGGCTTGGTTGGTCAAGCCTGAGTTCAAGTTTTG
>NZ_PEGG01000047.1 GCF_002737765.1 Caulobacter sp. B11
TAATGACGACGAGCATGCGCTGGAGATCGTCCGCTCGATCGTCGCCAATCTCAACACCACCAAGCCGGCGCAGCTGGTGATCGCCGATTCCAAGCCGCCGCTGTTCGACGCCGAAGAACTGTACGGCATCGTGCCCAGCGATGTGCGCGCCCCCTACGACGTGCGCGAGGTCATCGCCCGCATCGTCGATGACAGCCAGTTCGACGAGTTCAAGGCGCTGTACGGCACGACCCTGGTCTGCGGCTTCGCCCGTATCTGGGGCATGCCGGTGGCGATCCTGGCCAATAACGGGGTGCTGTTCTCCGAGAGCGCCGTCAAGGGCGCGCACTTCATAGAACTCGCCTGCAAGCGCAAGATTCCGCTGGTGTTTTTGCAGAACATCTCGGGCTTCATGGTCGGCGGCAAGTACGAGGCCGGCGGCATCGCCAAGGACGGCGCCAAGCTGGTCACGGCGGTCGCCTGCGCCGAGGTGCCCAAGTTCACCGTGCTGATCGGCGGCAGCTTCGGGGCGGGGAACTACGGCATGTGCGGGCGCGCCTATAGTCCGCGGTTCCTGTTCACCTGGCCCAACGCCCGGATCTCGGTGATGGGCGGCGAGCAGGCCGCCAGCGTGCTGGCCACGGTGCACCGCGACGCCGCCAAGTGGACCGAGGCCGAGGCCGAGGCCTTCAAGGCCCCGATCCGCCAGAAGTACGAGGACGAGGGCAATCCCTATCACGCCACCGCGCGGCTTTGGGACGACGGGATCATTGACCCAGCCCAAACCCGGGACGTTCTGGGTCTGGCGATCTCGGCTTCGCTGAACGCGCCGATTCCGGAGACGACGTTCGGCGTCTTCCGGATGTAGCCGTGTTGACCTCGCCGCATCCTCGTCTGCTGCCCTGGACCGAGGCGCTGCTCCCGGCCTGGGAGGCGCTTAACCGCGATCCGCTGGTCGCCCAGTGGCTGGGCGGCGCGATGGACGACGCGCGGAGCCGCGCGACGTTTGACCGCGTCGTCTCGGGCCTGGCGGACAACGGCTGGGGCGTCTGGGCGGTGTTGGATGAGGCGGGCGAGGCCGTGGGCGCGGCGGGACTGCATCGGCTGGACGGCGAATTTGGCGTCGAGGGCGTCGAGGCGATCTGGCGGCTGAGGACGGGCGCCGTGGGGCGCGGCCTTGTCTCCGGCGTCATGCCTTCACTCCTCGCCGATGGTTTCTCTCGTCTGCCCATTGATGAGATCGTGGCCTTTACGGCCCGTTCGAACGTCCGCTCCCAGGCGGTTATGCAGCGCTTGGGCTTTTCGCGCGACGCGGGCCGGGATTTCGATCATCCGGGCCTCGCGCTCGACCACCCGCTGCGACCGCATGTGATGTATTGCTTAGCCAGATCTCAGGAAGGCCAAGACCGATGACCAACCCTATCGCCGATCCGATCGTCGAAGTTCCCGACACCGACGCCATGAGCCCGCTGGTTCACCTGGAAAGCACGCCCTCGGGCGCGGTGACCGTGTGGATCAACCGTCCGGAGAAGAAGAACGCCTTCGACGGCCCGACCATCGCCGCGCTGCGCGAGGCCTTTGAGACCCTGCACGGGGCCGAAGGCGTGCGGATCGTGTTCCTGCGCGGCGTCGGCGGCGTGTTCAGCGCCGGCGCCGACCTGGACTGGATGGCCTCGGCCGTCGAGTGGAGCGAGGACGACAACCGCGACGACGCCCTGGGCCTGGCCCATATGCTCAAGGCCCTGCACGACGTTCCGGCCCTGACCGTGGCCCTGGTCGAAGGTCCCGCTTTCGGCGGCGGGGCCGGTCTGGTCGCCGCCTGCGATCACGCCCTGGCCACGGCCGACGCCACGTTCAGCTTCTCGGAAGTGAAGCTGGGCCTGACCCCGGCCACCATCAGCCCCTATGTCATCGCCGCCCTGGGTCCGCGCACCACCAAGCTGCTGTTCGCCACCGGCCGGCTGTTCGACGCCGACGCGGCCTGGAGCTACGGCCTGGTCGACGAGGTGTTCGATGACGCCGCCAGCCTCGAGGCGGCCCGCGACGCCCTGGTCGAGGAGGTGATCCTCTGCGCCCCGGGCGCGATCGGCGACGCCAAGGCGCTGGTCAACGACTTCGCGGACCAGAAGATCGACAAGGGCCTGATCGAGGAAAGCGCCAAGCGCATCGCGCGGCGGCGTATTTCGGATGAGGGCCAAGAAGGCGTGCGCGCCTTCCTGGCCCGTCGTAAACCGGCCTGGTCGCTCTAGGCGCGATTCACGACACGGATGACGGGGCTGGGGGCGGTATGACGGGTGAACTCGAGGCGGCGGCGGCGGACTCCTTTACGGATGTCTTCCGACCGAAAAAGAAGAAGCCGTTCGACCGGCAGGGCCAGCCTTGCGCCAACTGCGGCGCGACCCTGGAAGGTTGGTACTGCCATGCCTGCGGCCAGAACGCCGACACCCATCACCGCACGATCCTGCACCTGATCTGGGAAGCCATCGAGGGGATGTTCCACCTCGATGGCCGCCTGGCCAAGACCCTGCCGCTGCTGTTCTTTAAGCCCGGCGTCCTGGCCAAGGACTATATGGAAGGGCGCATCGCGCGGCACGTGCCGCCGTTCCGCACCTTCCTGGTCGCCCTGCTGCTGTTCATCTTCGCCGCTGAACACGCCATCCACCAGATCAAGCATCACCAAGAAGTTGAGGCCGAGCATCGCGCCGCCGAGCTGGCGACCCCGGAGGGGCGAGCCAAGGAAGCCGGTAAACGGCGCGCCGAGGCGGTCGAGGTGCGTGACGAGTCCTTGAAAGAGGCCGCGAGCGATCGCGACGAGGCGCTGAAGGATCCCGACCAGGATAAGGCCAAGGTCGCCGCCAGCTATGCCGAGGCTGTCCAGAATGTTCAGGACCGTTATGCGGAGAAGATCGCCAGGGCCGACGCTATCGAAAAGGACCCCAAGGTCGCGCAGGAGCTCGCGCACAAGCTGACGGGCAAGGCGGCCGCCGACCAGATCCGCAGCCTGTCGATTGAGGAGGGGCCCGACGCCTTGGGAGCCAAGGCCCAGGCCATCGCGGAAGAAAGCCCCCACGGCAGGCCCGTAACCAGGCCCGCGCCGACCACGTCCGAGACCAAGGCGCGGTCCAACAACACCATCCATTTCCAAAGCTCGGTGGTCAGCGGCAACTGGCTCAAGGAGCGCACGGCCAAGGCCGTGGAAAATCCGGACTACTACCTGCTGGTGATGTTCGGCTGGGCGCACCGCCTGGCGGTTCTGTTGCTGCCGATCATGGGGCTGAGCCTGGCGCTGGTCTATGTGAACAAGCGCCAGTACTTCATCTATGACCACCTGCTGGTGGCCACCAACCTGCTGTCGTTCGCGTTCCTGACCAACGCCGTCGGCATGGTGCTGCCCACGCCCTTGGTCGCGCCCTGGTTCGTGCTGTTGGCGTTCTGGACGCCTATCAACCTCTTCCAGACCCTGCGGGGCGGTTACGGCTCCAGCATTTTTGGCGCGCTGCTCAAGACCTTTATCGTCTGGTTCATGAGCGTCACGGCCTTCGCGATCCTGGTGGTCGGCCTGATGATTTTCACCCTTTCCCAAATGTAGGCCCAGCCGTTGATCTCTTCCGTCCTCATCGCCAATCGCGGCGAAATCGCCCGCCGGATCATCCGCACCGCCCGTGAGTTGGGCGTGCGGACCATCGCGGTCTATTCGCAGGCCGACGCCGAGGCCCCGTTCGTGATGGAGGCCGACGTGGCGATCCTGATCGGCCCGGCCCCGGCGCGGGAGAGCTATCTGGTCCCGGAAAAGATCCTCGCCGCGGCCAGGCAGACCGGGGCCGAGGCGATCCATCCCGGCTATGGCTTCCTGTCGGAGAACGCCGACTTCGCCCAGGCGGTGATCGATGCGGGCCTGGTCTGGATCGGCCCGCCGCCGTCGGCGATCCGCGCCATGGGCCTGAAGGACGCCGCCAAGAAGCTGATGATCGCGGCCGGCGTGCCGACCACGCCGGGCTATCTGGGCGAAGATCAGTCGGTCGAGCGGCTCAGCCTCGAGGCCGGCAAGATCGGCTATCCGGTGCTGATCAAGGCCGTGGCCGGCGGCGGCGGCAAGGGCATGCGCAAGGTGCTGGCGGCGGCCGATTTCGCCGAGGCCCTGGCCTCGTGCCAGCGCGAGGCGGCCGCCAGCTTCGGCGACCAGCATGTGCTGCTGGAGAAATACGTCACCCGGCCGCGCCATATCGAGGTGCAGGTGTTCGGCGACAGCTTCGGCGAGGTCGTCCACCTGTTCGAACGTGACTGCTCGCTGCAGCGCCGCCACCAGAAGGTCATCGAGGAGGCCCCGGCCCCGGGGATGGACGCGGCCACCCGCCCGCGGTCTGCGACGCGGCGGTCAAGGCGGCCCGGGCCGTGAACTATGTCGGGGCCGGCACGGTGGAGTTCATCGCCGACGCCAGCGACGGCCTGCGCGCCGACCGTATCTGGTTCATGGAGATGAACACCCGTCTGCAGGTCGAGCATCCGGTCACCGAGATGGTCACCGGCCAGGACCTGGTCGAGTGGCAGCTGCGCGTCGCCTCGGGCGAGCCCCTGCCGCTGGAACAGGACGAGATCACCCTGGACGGCTGGGCCATGGAGGCCCGGCTCTATGCCGAGAACCCGACCAACGGCTTCCTGCCTCGACCGGCAAGCTGACTCATTTCCGCCTGCCCGAGGGCGATGTCCGGGTCGACAGCGCGGTGGAGGAGGGCGGCGAGGTGACGCCCTTCTATGATCCGATGATCGCCAAGCTGATCGCCCACGGGGTCGACCGCGAGGACGCCGCCGCCCGCCTGGCCGAGGCCTGCGCCCTGGTCGAGGTCTGGCCGGTCAAGACCAACGCCGCGTTCCTGGCCCAGTGCGCCAGCCATCCGGACTTCGTCGAGGGCCGGATCGACACCGGCTTCATCGAGGCGCGGCTGGACGACCTGACCGCGCGGTCGTTTTCCGACGCGCCGGCCCTTGCGGCCATCGGTCATCGCCTTGAGGCCTTCATGGAGGCTGACCGTCCGGGCGCCGACGCCTGGGAAAGCGCGCCCTCACGCCTGCTGGGCTTCCGGATGAACGCGTCTAGGGCCCCCATGGTCCTGCCGTTCAGCGTTGACGGCAAGGCCATGCCTTTGCGGGTCGCCCTGGCCGGCGGGGCCGGCGACGACTGGTCGTGGGACATCACGGTCGAGGACGGACGGGCGCTGGATGATGTCGATGTTCTGCCCGGCGTGTTCGGCGACGGTCCAATCTACGCCTTCGAGGGCGGCGATGTTCAGGTGTTCGACTTCGCCTATCAGGGCGGCGGGGCCCATTCGGCGGTCTCGGACGGGGCGGTGATCTCGCCGATGCCGGGCAAGATCGTCTCGGTGGCGGTCGCGGCCGGGCAGTCGGTGGTCAAGGGCCAGACCCTGCTCACCCTGGAAGCCATGAAGATGGAGCACGCCCTGGCCGCGCCGTTCGACGGGGTGGTGGCCGAGCTTTCGGCCGTGGCCGGCGGCCAGGTCAGCGAGGGCGTGGTGCTGGCGCGGCTGGAGCCGGCCGCCTAGGGCGAACCGGCTCGGCCGCTTCCGCTACTGGGTCTTGGACACCAGCCCGGCCAGCTTCTTCAGCTTCGGCGTGACGGTCGGGATGGTCAGCATGGTGCTCCCCACCGCCATCAGCAGCAGGGCTGTGAAGGTGGTGTTGGTGATGATCTGCTTGTCCAGCAGGATGTTGGCGAAGATGATCATGATCAGGGCTTTGGTCTGCAGCAGCCAGCCGATGACCGAGGCCTCGCCCTTTTCCCACTTCAGGATCCGGCCGGCCAGGTGAACGCCGGCCAGCTTGCCGGTGACCGAGGCGACGAGCAGCAGGCCCGCCGCGCCGAACACCGCAAGGCCGCCGACGTCCCATTGGGTCCGCAGGCCGGTGCTGAGGAAGAACACCGGCATCACGGCCAGCAGGATGTGGTTGCGGAAGGCGTCCATCTGCTTGCGGTCGAACCAGTCGGACTCCAGCACCGCGCCGGACAGGAAAGCCCCGACCATGTAGTGCAGGCCGGCCCAGTCGGCCGCGAAGCCGCAGGCCGCCAGCCAGATCAGACCGACATACCAACGGTCCTTCTCGGGAAGGCGGACCATGAGTTTGCGGATCGCATAGGCGGCCAGGCCGAAGGCGACCAGGAAGCCCGCCTGCCGCCCGACGCGCTCCCAGTCCAGCAGGATCAGGGCCAGCACGCCCCAGATGGCCACGTCGTCGAGGCTGGCATAGCGCAGGATCCGCTGGCCCAGCGGCTGGCGCAGGATCTCCAGTTTTTCCATGAACAGGACGAGGATCGGCAGGGCGGTGACGGCGCAGGCCATGCCGATGCCCAGCACCACCTGCCAGGGCGCGCCCTTGGCGCCGGCCCAGCCGCCAAACCGCAGCATGACCAGGGCGGCGGCGCTACCGAACAGCAGGGGCACGACCAGGGCCAATCCGGAGGTGACGCCGGTTTCCCGCCTCAGCGACCAGGCCTGTTTGAGATCCAGTTCGATCCCGGCCACCCAGACGAAGATCATCACCGCCCACCAGGCGACGCCGTTCAGGGCGGCGATCACCGGCTTGCTGAACACGAAGGCGTAATAGTCGGGAACAGGTGACCCAGCACGCCGGGGCCCAGGATGATGCCGCCGATGATCTGAACCACCACCAGCGGTGCGTAATATTCGGTCCTGAACAGCCGCCAGACCAGATAGGGCGCGGCGAAGATGATCAGCATCGCGATCAGGAAAACTTCGGACGTATTCATCGCCGTCGTCATGAATTCCCCCCGGTCGCGCGCCGCTTTTCGCGATCACGGCTTCACCCTGGCCAATTCGATAGCATCGGTCGAAGTGCGCTGGCAACGCCGTTTGATAACGTTGTCATGGCGCTCGTCCCGCAGCGGACGAAAGGTGGCTTCCCCGATCGGGCCGGGCCGCGCTATCACCCGCGCCATGGCGTTACACATCATCAAGCTGGTCGTCGGCTGCGACACGATCGACGACCTTTTGGCCTGGCACCGGACCGGGGAGCCTTGGGTGATGCACACCCGCATGACCCCCAAGCGCGTGGATGAGGTGCTGGACGGCGGGTCGCTCTATCGGGTGATCAAGGGGCAGGTTGTGTGCCGTCAGACCATCCTGGCCATCGACACGGTGGGCGAGGGCGCGGCCAAGCGCTGCGAGGTGACCGTCGATCCGCCGATCATCCGCGTGGCCCCCCAGCCGCGCCGCCCCTTCCAGGGCTGGCGCTATCTGACGCCCGCGGACGCGCCGCCCGACCTGACCGAGAGCGAAAGCGCCGAGATGCCGGCGGACCTGGCCCGTCAGCTGCGCGAACTGGGGGCCTGGTAAGGGCTAAACAGCCCGGTTGTCGATCAGCCGGGTCTTGCCCAGCCAGGCGGCGACCAGGATCCGGGCCGTGGCGGGGTCTATCGCGCCAGGGCCCAGTCGCGACAGGTCGCCGGCCTCGCGCACGTCCAGATAGTCGATCGGGCCAAAGCCGGCGGCGGTCAGGGCGGCCTTGCCGGCCGCCTCGGCCGCGTCGACCCGGCCGCCCGCCGCGATGGCGTTGGCGACAGCCTCGAGGGCGCGGGGCAGGGCGACGGCGGCCTGGCGCTCGGCGGCGCTGAGATAGGCGTTGCGCGACGACAGGGCCAGGCCGTCCTCGGCCCGCTGAGTGGGCGCGCCGACGATCTGCACCGGCAGATCCAGGTCGCGGACCAGGCGCTTGATCACCTGCAGCTGCTGGTAGTCCTTCTCGCCGAACACAGCGACATCCGGCTGGGCCTGGATCAGCAGCTTGGCGACCACGGTGGCGACCCCGCTGAAGAACTGCGGCCGCGCCCCGCCTTCCAGCGGTTCGGACACGCCCGAGACGCTGATCGTGGTGGAAAAGCCCGGGGCGTACATCTCGCCGGCGTCGGGCGCGTACATCAGGTCGCAGCCGGCCGAGGCCAGCAGGTCGGCGTCACGGCCTTCGCCGCGGGGATAGGCGTCGAAATCCTCGTGCGGCGCGAACTGCTTGGGATTGACGAAGACGCTGGCCGCCACGCGGTCGGCCCGCGCCCGGCCCAGCCGGATCAGCGACAGGTGGCCCTCGTGCAGGGCGCCCATGGTCGGGACCAGGGCCACGGTCTGACCGGCCGCCTTCCAGGCCCGAACCTGGGCGCGGAGGTCGGCGACGGTGCGGACGATGGGCAGGGTCGTGGCCATGGCGAAATCCCGACAAAACAGGGGTTGGCTTATGGCCGAGGGGACCGGCGGCGTCCACCTGCGACAATGGGTCCACAGCTGAAGGGCCTCAGGATTGACGCGGACCCGACCCAAGGGGTCTCCTGCGTGTTAATCTTTCGGTGAGGTTTGCCGAGTCGCGGCGGAAATAGGGAAGATGACCATGGCCGAATCTCGGGTGATCGTCGTCGGCAACGAGAAGGGCGGGGCGGGCAAGTCGACCATCGCCGTGCATCTCGCCACCGCGCTGCTGTACGGCGGCGCCAAGGTGGCGCTGATGGACCTCGATCTGCGCCAGTGCACCTCGATGCGGTTCTTCGAGAATCGCAAGGCCTGGCTGGCCGGCAACAAGGTTACCTTGCCCGAGCTGACCATGATGCGGCTGAGCGAGGACGACATCGCCCTGGCGGCGGCCGGCGAGGCCCAACAGGTCCAGCGGTTCGAGGCGGCCTTCCAGGCGGCGCGCGACAGCGCGGACTTCGTGCTGATCGACACGCCCGGCGGCGACACCGCGATCTCGCGGATGGCCCATGGGCTGGCGGACCTGATCGTCACGCCGATGAATGACAGCTTCGTCGACTTCGACATGCTGGGTCACATCGATCCGGTGACCATGGAGCTGACCAAGCCGAGCCTCTATTCGCAGACGGTCTGGGAAGCTCGCAAGGCGCGCGCCCTCAGCGGCCAGCGCCAGGCCTTGGACTGGGTGGTGCTGCGCAATCGCCTGGCCACCACCGAGGCGCGCAACCGCAAGCGCATCGAGGACCGGCTGACGGCCCTGTCCAAGCGGGTCGGATTCCGCATGGGCCCGGGTCTGCGCGACCGGGTGATCTATCGCGAACTGTTCCCGTTCGGCCTGACCATCGCCGACCTGTCGACCCAGGTTCGCCCGGTGCCGGTGTCGCTGCAGCATCTGGCCGCGCGCCAGGAACTGCGCGCCCTGATGCATTCCCTTGGTCTTTCGGCCTATTCCGGGGAAACTCTGCTCGCCGCCCAATAGTCGGGCGGCGCGAGAGGCGCTTGATGCTCTATCTTCTGATCGGCGGCGCGGTCCTGCTGCTCGTGGTCTCCGGACGCGGGCAGGGGTTCCTGAAGCGCGACGGCTGGCGCATCGGGGCCGGGGCCCTGTCGATCGCCGCTTTTGCCGGCGCGGCCTTCACCGGCGTGCGCGGGGCCTGGGGCACAAGTGTCGTGCTGGTGGTGCTGGGGGTGTGGAGCGCGACGGTCGCCCGCCAGCGCCCGATGATCGGCAAGCCGGGCCCGGCCCAGGCGGCCGAGACCTCCCTGATCGAGGCCCGCTCGATTCTTGGGGTCGGCCCAAGGCCAGCCGCGAGGAAATCCAGGCCGCCCACGCTCGGCTGATCCGCATGGCCCATCCCGACAAGGGCGGTACGGCGGGGCTGGCGGCCCAGCTCAACGCGGCCCGCGATCGGTTGCTGAGCGGCAAATAGGTCGTCTTGAACGATG
>NZ_PEGG01000048.1 GCF_002737765.1 Caulobacter sp. B11
CGCCGCGATCATGAACAAGACCACCAAGCCCACGGGTGCGGAGGATGTCAGCTATTCGGAGCTGCTCAACCGGATCGACAGCGGTCAGGTCAAGAAGGCCGTGATCAATGGCTCGGTGGTCAAGATCGAGGATCAAGCCAACAAGTCCTACAGCGTCAACGCCCCCAACAATACCGAAGAGCTGCTCAAGCGCCTCGAGGCCCGCCGGGCCGAGATCGTGATCCAGGGCGGCGGCGTCAGCCTGATCGCCATCCTGATCAACATGCTGCCGATGCTAGTCCTGCTGGGCGTGTGGATCTTCATCATGCGGCAGATGCAGGGCGGCACCAAGGGCGCCATGGGCTTTGGCAAGTCCAAGGCCCGCCTGCTGACCGAAAACAAGAACCGCATCACCTTCGAGGACGTCGCCGGCGTCGACGAGGCCAAGGACGAACTGCAGGAGGTCGTCGACTTCCTGAAGGACCCGGCCAAGTTCCAGCGCCTGGGCGGCAAGATTCCCAAGGGCGCCCTGTTGGTCGGCCCTCCGGGCACAGGCAAGACCCTGATCGCCCGCGCCGTCGCGGGTGAGGCGGGCGTGCCGTTCTTCACCATCTCGGGCTCCGACTTCGTGGAAATGTTCGTCGGCGTCGGCGCCAGCCGGGTGCGCGACATGTTCGAGCAGGCCAAGAAGAACGCTCCCTGCATCATCTTCATCGATGAAATCGACGCCGTCGGTCGCCATCGCGGCGCCGGCCTGGGCGGCGGCAATGACGAGCGTGAACAGACCCTCAACCAGCTGCTGGTCGAGATGGACGGCTTCGAGGCCAATGAAGGCATCATCCTGATCGCCGCCACCAACCGTCCCGACGTGCTCGACCCCGCCCTGCTGCGTCCGGGCCGCTTCGACCGTCAGGTCGTGGTGCCCAATCCCGACGTGGCCGGCCGCGAGAAGATCATCCGCGTGCACATGAAGAACGTGCCCCTGGCCGCCGATGTCGACGTCAAGACCTTGGCCCGCGGCACCCCCGGCTTCTCGGGCGCCGACCTGGCCAACCTGGTCAACGAGGCCGCCCTGACCGCCGCCCGCAAGGACCGGCGCATGGTCACCATGCATGACTTCGAATACGCCAAGGACAAGGTCATGATGGGCGCCGAGCGACGCTCGATGGCCATGAGCGAGGAAGAAAAGAAGCTCACGGCCTATCACGAGGGCGGCCACGCCCTGGTGGCCCTCAACGTCCCCGTCGCCGACCCGGTGCACAAGGCCACCATCGTGCCGCGCGGCCGGGCCCTGGGCATGGTCATGCAGCTTCCCGAGGGCGACCGCTACTCGATGAGCTTCGACATGATGACCTCGCGCCTGGCCATCATGATGGCCGGCCGGGTGGCCGAGGAGCTGATCTTCGGCAAGGAAAAGATCACCTCGGGCGCCTCGAGCGACATCAGCGCCGCCACCAACCTGGCCCGCAACATGGTCACCCGCTGGGGCTTCTCCGAAAAGCTCGGCACGGTGGCCTATGGCGACAACCAGGAAGAGGTGTTCCTGGGCCATTCTGTGGCCCGCACCCAGAACGTCTCGGCCGAAACCATGATGACCATCGACGCCGAGGTCCGTCGCCTGGTCAAGGGCGGCGAGGATGAAGCCCGCCGCATCATCACCGAGAAGCTGGACGGACTGCATGCCGTGGCCAAGGCGCTGCTCGAGTTCGAGACCCTCAGCGGCGACGAGATCATCGGCGTCATGAAGGGCGTGCAGCCGACCCGCGTCGAGGACAAGAACAATAAGATCCAGACCGGGCCCGTGGCCTCGGTGCCCGTGTCCTCGGCGGGCGTCACCGCCTAGGGATCTCTGTCCAACCCCGTCCGGTCCGACCGCCATGGTCGGATCGGACGCCGGGTCCTTTGGTCGCGATGAAGGGGCGAAGCCCCTAGCGCCGGGCCGCCCCGCTCAACATCCGCAGGGCCGCCAGGCTGCCGAACGCGATCGCCGTCAGACAGATCACGAACATGCCGGGCCCCCGGCCGACGGCGGCCACGAGGGTGACCAGGGCCCGAGGCTCCAGGCGAGGGTCACGAGGCGGCCTCGCCAACTGGTCAGCGGACGCCGGGTCCAAACACGCTGGATCAACCTGAAGCCGTAAGCCACGCCGCAACCCTCGACCGACCCCACCTCACGTGTAGGTGCGGCAAACGGTCGCGTCTAGGACGAAAAACGACCGTTTCAGCTACGTTTGCGGGCGCGTGGCGTGATGGTCACGGTCATCAGCCGGCCGCCGCGGATCAGAACGAAGGCCACGGCCTTGCCGATGCTGTGATGATCAAGGGCCCGCAGCAGATCGTCCAGACCGGTCAGGGGCGCGCCGTCGGCGCTGATCAGCAGATCGCCTTCCAGCACACCGGCCTTGGCGGCCGGGCCGCCGGCGTCGACCTGGGCGACGAACACCGCATAGACCTGCTTGACCCCGTTGGCCTTGGCCAGGCTGGGCGGGATCGGGGCCTGCTGGGCGATCAGCCCGATCGAGCCGCGCGTCACATGACCGTGCTTGCGCAGTTCGGCGACCACGAAGCTGGCGGTATTGGAGGCCACGGCGAAGCACAGGCCCTGATAGCCGGCGATCACCGCCGTGGCGATGCCGATGACCTCGCCCGACGAACTGACCAGGGGCCCGCCGCTATTGCCGGGATTGAGGGCCGCGTCGGTCTGGATCAGGTCTTCGATCAGGCGCCCGCGCTCGCCCCGCAGGCTGCGGCCCAGGGCCGAGACGACCCCGGTGGTCACCGTGGCCTCAAAACCCAGGGGCGCGCCGATGGCGATGACCAGCTGCCCGCGTCGCAGGGCCTTGGAATCCCCCAGCCGGGCGACCGGGATATGGGTGCGCTGATCGACCTGCAGCAGGGCCAAATCGGTATCGGGATCGTCACCGATGCACCGGGCGGTCAGGCTGCGGCCCTCGGCGGTGATCACCACGAAGCGGCTGGCCCCCTGGACGACGTGGCTGTTGGTCAGGATCAGGCCGTTCTCGGCGATCGCGAAGCCGGAGCCGACGCCCTGCATGCGCGGATCATCCAGCATCGGATGGATGCGCACCACACACGGCCCCACCACCTCGACGGCGCGGACCACGGCGTTTGAATAGGCGTCCAGCAGGATGCCGTCGACGGCGACGCCGCCGGCCTGGGGCAGGTCGCCCGGATCGAAGACAAACTGGGCCTCGTCCGGATAGTACAGGATCTCATGGGCGCGCGCGGGCCGCGGCTTGCGAGCCTTGGCGAACAATCGATACTTCCGTGCCTTCATGCCCTGGCCCCCGCCTCTGTTCAGGAAGGTTAACAGCAGGAGCGTCCAGGCCGCTAGGGGGCGCAACCGCCGAGCGACGCTTTGAGTCCGGCGACGCGGGCCCAGAGGTGCGGGTCATCGATCCGGTCATAGGGGAAGTACGACTTGCGCGGCCGGCCCGCGAGGACCGCGTCCCAGGCCTCGACATACTCGCCATAGCCTTCGGGGCTGAGGCTGTAGAGGTGCTTCCAGATCTCGATATTGGTCGAGCCGAGCCCCTCGGACGCCAAGCGCCGCGCCGCGCCCGGCTTGGGGCCGTGGAAATGGATGATCTGGGCGTCGGGATTGGCCCCCCAGTAAGGCTTCCAGTTCAGGCTGCGATCCATGGGCGTGTAACGCCCGGCGCAGAACACTCGCAGCACCTCCTGGTCCAGTCCCAGGTCAAGATTGGCGCGGGTGAAGGCGACCAGGGCGTCATATTCGGCTCGCATGCCGGCGACATTGATCAGCATGACGCCCGAGTTCATATCCTCCGACGTATTGGTCGAGGACTGAGATGAGGCCGAAAACAGCTGAGGCCTCGAGGCCGCGCCAAAATCCAGCCGTCGATTGAACAGCACGTCGCAGTCCGTATAGAGGGCGAACTCCCCATCGTCGATCAGGGCGATCTCGAAGCGCAGGAACGCGCCGCTGGCGATGTTCACATAGCCGGGACTATTGGCGCCGTAAGTCTCGAGCGCGTCATAGAAGCTGACACGGCGGTGAAATCACCGTCACCCCCAACCCCCGAAGTTCGTCCAGGAACGGGTTCTCACCACCATCGTAGAGCAGGTGCGGCTTCAGGTCGGTGCTGCCGATGGCCGAGCGCACCGCGACGCGAATCATGTCGCGCCATTCGTGCTCGGGCCGATCGATGGAGCTCTCGCTGATCGCGAAGTACCAGTTCATGACGGCCAGCTCCCGGTATCCAAAGGATACACTTCGACCTGCGCCCAGCAACAGTCCCTCCGGACTCAAGGCCCGGAGGAGTCGCTCGCCCTAGCCCAGCTTGGCTAGGTCTTCGTCGCTGATCTCTTCGTTCGAATAGACGTTCTGAACATCGTCATCGTCGTTGAGCATGTCGAGCAGCTTCATCAGGGTGGCCACCGAGTCGCCGGTCACCGGAACCTGCATCTTGGGACGCCAGGCGATCTTGGTGTTCGACGCCGGGCCGAAGCGGGCTTCCAGGGCGGCGGCCACTTCATTGAGGCTCTCGAAGGCGGTGTAGACCGTGTGGCCCTCGCCCTCCTCGTCCATGTCCGACTCGACGTCGTCGGCGCCGGCCTCGATGGCGGCTTCCATCATGGCGTCTTCGCTGGCGGCCTTGGCCGGATAGCCGATCTGGCCGACATGCTCGAAGTTGAAGGTCACCGAATTGGTGGCCCCCATGTTGCCGCCCAGCTTGGTGAAATAGGAGCGGACATTGGCGGCGGCGCGGTTCTTGTTGTCGGTCAGCACCTCGACGATGATCCCGACCCCGCCAGCGGCGACGCCCTCGTAGCGGATTTCCGAATAGTCGGCCGCGTCGCCCATCTGCGATTTCTTGATCGCGCGGTCGATAACGTCCTTGGGCAGGCTCTCGGCCTTGGCGTTATTGACCGCCAGGCGCAGGCGCGGGTTCATGTTCGGGTCGGGCACGCCGGACTTGGCCGCCACGGTGATTTCCCGCGACAGCTTGGAGAACAGCTTGGAACGCGCGGCGTCGGCGCGGCCCTTGCGGTGCATGATGTTCTTGAATTTCGAGTGGCCGGCCATTCGGAGGCTCTTCTCTGGTCTGATGATGGAGTTTGGGCGCGCTTCTAGCCTCTGGAGCGGGGTTTTGTCACCCGGCTTTGATCTAGAGCAACGCCGGAACCCCCAAGCGGGCGAATGGTTAAGGTCTCGCCAGACCCGTGACGGCCTCTCCGGGCGTCGCTTTCGGTCGGTTGGTTCTAGGAGCCTAACCCATGCGCAAACTGATCCTTCTCGCCCTCGGCGCGGCGCTGCTCGCCAGCGCGCCGCTGGCCGCGTCCGCCCAAGGCGCCCCGCATAGCGGCCCGCCGGGCGACCGCCACAACGCCCCCCAGACCGACCATCGTCCCGGCATGGGTCAGCCCGACAACCATCCGGGCATGAACAATCAGGGCATGCATCAGGACCGCTACGGTCAGTGGAATATGGGCTGGGGTCACCGTCCGCCGGCTCCGCCCAAGCACTTCCGGCGCCATGGCAACTGGTACCAGCACGTCCATGCCTGCAGCGTGCGCTACCGCTCCTACAATCCGCGCACCGACCTCTACACCGTCCGCCGCGGCGTAAAGGCCCGCTGCCGCCTGTAGACCGCCTCTGACAGTCGCCCGGCGCCCGGTCAGGCGTCGGGCGTCCGCAGGACCTGCAGCAACGCCTCGGCTCGACCGTCGAACAGGCGGTCGAGCAGGTCCTGAACCTCGCCCGCGACATAGGTCTCGCGATCGATCAGGGCCCGATACAGCTGGCGGCCGTCGATCTTTTCCGAGCGCACCGCCTGCTTGTGGATCAGCCGGTTGAGCAGGGTCTTGATCGTGGCGTCGGCCCATTTCTGGTCGGCCTTGACCGCATCAACCAGCGAGGCCGCCGACAGCGCGCCGTGCCGCCACAGCGCGGCCAAAACCGCGCTCTCGGCCTCGGTGACGTGAATCCGGCTCAGGACTTCAGCACCGCGCGATCGATGCGCGCCTCCACCGCCCAGTGGCCGATGACCGCCACGGCTCCGGCCAGCATCCCCAGGCCGATCAGCGAGACGGCCTCGGCGATGCCGGGCGCCATGACCTTGAGGGTCACAGGATGGGAGACGTTGGCGATGCCTATGGCCATGCTCAGGCCGTTATAGGCGCCCCCAAGCAGGCCGATCAGCGGGCCGCCCAACCGCAAGCCCGACAGGAAGGCCGAGCCGCCCGACAGCCGGGGTCCAGACATCAGCTTGCGGACGCAGACGATGATGGCGGCGATCGTCGACCCGATCAGGACGATCATCAGCAGTTGCGCGAAGGGCGCGGCGTTCAGAAAGATGTCGCGCGGCCTCAGCGGCTCAGCCACCGCCACGGCGGGCGCGACAAGGGCCAGAAAGGTCATCGGGTAGAGGATCTTGGACAGTTGGCTCATGCGTCGCCCCTTCGAATTACGTTTGTAATACGATAAAACTACGCACGTAATATCAGGAGTCAAGCCTGCTCTCCTTGTCCCTCTGTCGGAGGGAGAGGGACTAGACGATCGGCACGGTCGGCTGCAGGCGTCCCCCGACACGGATCGGCTCGACCCGCGTCGCCAGGCCGGTCCGGTCGTCGGTCTCGACGAACACGCCGCACACCGTGGCCGGGCCCGAGGCGGGAGTATAGCGCCCGCCGCTGATCTTGGTGGTGAAGCGGCGCAGGGGCTCGTCCTTCTGGTTGCCGATGACGCTGTCATAGTCGGCGCAGGCCCCGGCGTCGGTCTGATAGGCGGTGCCGCCGTTGAGGATCTGGGCGTCGGCCGTCGGCACATGGGTATGGGTGCCGACCACCAGGGAGGCGCGGCCGTCGCAATAGTGCCCCATGGCCATCTTCTCGGACGTGGCCTCGCAGTGCATGTCGACCACCACCGCGTCGGCGACCTGGCCCAGGGGAGCCTTGTCCAGTTCGCGGTCGGCGGCGGCGAAGGGGTCGTCCATGGCGTCCATGTGGACACGGCCCAGCAGGTTGATGACCATGATGGTGCGTCCCCGCTCGGTCTGGAACAGGTGGCTGCCCCGGCCGGGGGCGTCCGACAGGATCGGGTAGTTGGCCGGTCGGATCAGTCGCGGCTCGCGGACGATGTAGGTCAGGGCTTCGCGCTGGTCCCAGCTGTGATTGCCCAGGGTCAGGCAGTCGGCCCCGGCCTCGAACAGTTCGCGGGCGGTATTTTCGGTAATGCCGAAGCCGGCGGCGGCGTTCTCGGCATTGACGATCACGAACTCCAGATCGAGATCGCGACGCAGGGCGGGCAGGTGGTCGGCCAGGCCGTCGCGGCCGGACTTGCCGACGACGTCCCGAAGAAAGCAAAGCGCATGCGGAATTAGTCCTTTCGGACCGCGATATACTCGGTTTCCGTCAGGATGGCGTCCAATCGTTGATCATGGTCCTCGACGGGCAGGTTTTGCGTCTCCTGGCCGGCATAGGCCAGGCCCAGGACAAAGACCGGGCGCCGGGCCCGCAGCATCGCCAGCACCCGATCGTAATAGCCGCCGCCCTGCCCCAGTCGCACGCCGTGGCGGTCGAAGGCCAGGGACGGCACGACCACCAGGTCGGGGATCAGAACGGGCTGGTCGGCGGCCGGCGCGACCAGCCCGAGGGAGTCACGCTCCAGGGGGTCGCCCGGCGTCCATCGGCGAAACACCATGCGACCCTGGCGGCCCTCGACGCTCGGCAAGGCCAGGGTCCAGCCCTGGCTGGCCAGCCAGCCGGCGAGATGACCGGTGGCGATCTCCGACCCCATGCCGAAATAGAGCGCCGCCACCTTGCCGGCGGGTTCGGGGAATCGCTGGGTCAGCGGCTCGCGGGCGACATCCACCACCCGCCAGTCGGCCTGGGGATGCTCAAGCGCCAGCTGTTTGCGGCGATTGCGGACGAAGACGCGCAAGGCGACCTTGGCGGTGACAGGATCGATGAGGCTCAAGAGGCGTTCGACGCCCTATAGGTCAGGGCCACGACAGCGAGGAAGAACGCAATCAGGCCGATCTCGGCCCAGCCGCGCGTGGCCTCGGGAACGAAGCTCACCCCGATCAGGGCGACGAGGAACAGGAGCGTGGCCAGCCAACCCTGCCAGCCCGTGGGCTGAGCGCCCCACCCAAAGGTCTTGGGCCCAAACCAGCCGCGTTTCATAACCGCCTCGGCGATCAGCAGGAAGACAGGTGGCGGCGCCGTGAAGAACCGTGAAGACGTTTCAATCCACTCGAACCTGGTTGACAGGTGGGCGCCGTGTTCCCGCAGCACGGCCACGGAGGGAACAGCTCCCTAGAGAGAGATTACGGTCCCTGGGAATAGAAATCTTCGACGAGGGCCACAGCAGACCCCGCCACCGAGGAAGATAGGCGCTCGCGAGGCGGAACGCCAGTGCGTGGTGACGCGGCCCGCGCTTTGGGTCCTTGCGTCTATCGCAAGGAAAGCCCGGCCCGCCGCGAAGTCGCCGACTCGACCATAGGCCGGCGCACCTCGTCGCCGTTGCGACCGGCGATGAGAAACTCGATCACCAGGGCTTCGCGCGGATCCAGGCGCGAGATCCA
>NZ_PEGG01000049.1 GCF_002737765.1 Caulobacter sp. B11
GGCGGTCAAACTGGTCGACAAGCTGGTGATCGGCGTGGCGGTCAATATCGGCAAGGGCCCTCTGTTCACGCTCGAGGAGCGGGTCGAGATGGTGCGGCGCGAGACCGCCCACCTGACCTCGATCGCGGCGATCGAGGTTCAGCCGTTTGACAGCCTGCTGATGCATTTCGCCCGCAAGGTCGGCGCGCAGATGATCGTGCGGGGCCTTCGAGCCGTGGCCGACTTCGAATACGAATTCCAGATGACCGCCATGAACCAGCAGCTGGATCGCGAGATCGAGACGGTGTTCCTGATGGCCGATCCCCGTCACCAGGCCATCGCGTCGCGGCTGGTCAAGGAGATCGCCGCCCTGGGCGGCGACGTGCACAAGTTCGTGCCGCCCAAGGTCGGCGAAGAGCTGCTGTTCAAGCTGGGCAAGATCTAGGACGCCGTCCGAAGCCGCGAGCGCCTGGCTCCGGTTCGGCGCTTCCTCGGCCTACAGCCCGATCCGACGCGCCCCTTCGGCCACCGTCACCACGTCGAAGCCCGCCAGGATCGCGCCGTCGACCAGCCGCTCGAGTGCGCCGGTCGTGCAGCCCCAGGCCGAGGGCTGCCGGGACACATCATGGGTGTAAAGGATCAGCCAGGCGTTGCGGGCATGGGCCCGGTCCAGCCATTTCAGCGCCACGGCCTCGCCGTCCTCGCCCTCGATGCCGACGGCCGGGGCCTGGTTGAGGTCGGCGCCGTTGGTGATCAGGCCGTGATGCAGGGCCCGAAGCGTCTTGAACCGACCGGCCAGGGCCGTCTTGGCCGGCGAGGCGACATCGCCATAGGGATAGGCGAAGCTGACCGGCCCGCCGGTTCCCCAGTCGGCCAGGACTTCGGCATTGTGATCCACATCGGCCAGGGCCGTCTGGCGCGAGGCCTGGCCGCAATCGAGATGGGAATAGGTGTGGCAGCCGATCTCATGGCCGGCGGCCAGCAGGCGCGCGGCGTCTGCCCCGCTGGCATAGAGGCCCATGGGGCCGTCGCGGCCCGCCAGGCCGCCGGCGAAATAGTAGGTGCCGCGCACCCCGCGCGCCTCCAGCACCTGGGCTCCGGCCTCGCAGGCCGTCGCCGGCGCGTCGTCGAAGCTGAACGACACCATCGGCCGCTCAAGCCGCACCCGCGCGGGACGGCGATGGACCAGGCGGATCAGGCGTCGCCGCAGCTTGCCCTTCAGCGAGCGGTCGGGCTCGTAGGCGTCAACCTTGGTGTCGGTCATCACACGGCGTCCGAATAGAGGGCGGCCCGATAAAGGCGCAGGGCGAAGGCCCGCAAAGGCGTCGGCGCGGCCTCGGCCAGGGCGATCGATTTCAGCCAGGGGCGCCATACGCCCTTGAGCGGCAGGGGCTTGAGCGCCTTGGCGACCCGATAGCTGGGATAGGCGCTGACCACCTCGCGGTGAGCGGCGACCACCCGGGCGAAGTTGGCGGCCGATTGCTCGTACTTGCTCGCCAGCACCGCGACGGTGTCGAGGCCCAGATGGCTGGCGGTATTGTCGATATGCAGGATCGGGTGCAGCCGGGCGACCCGCATCGCCCATTCCACATCCTCCCAGCCCCAGCCGGTGAAGGCCTCGTCGAAGGCCACGGTTTCCAGCACGTCGCGTCGCACCAAAAGGTTGGACGTGAAGATGTGCTTTTCGGGGCCTTGGCCCGCTCCGGGGCCGGCGTGCAATCGCCTTTCAGCGCCATGGCCCGGTGGACCTCATGTTCAGGCCGGCGCGGGGTCTGGTCCAGGGTGAAGCCGCCGAAGGCGACCGCGGCGTGCTCGTTCTCAGCCACGGCGGCCCAGCGTTGCAGGAAGCCCTTGGCATCAGGCAGCATGTCGGCGTCGAGGAACAGCAGGTGGCCGCCCCGCGCCTGGGCCGACAGGCGGTTGCGACCCTTCGCGCGACCCTCATTGGTCGACAGGCGGATCAGGCGGGCGGGAAGCCTGAGGCCGTCGAGACGCCTGGCGATCTGCCGGGCCAGGACGTCGTCGCCGCCGCCGTCGTCCAGTACGATGATCTCGGTGTCGGCCAGGGGCTCGTCCAGCGCCGTGAGCAGGGCGCTGGGATTGTCGCGGAAGGTCGGGATCAGCACCGAAAGGCGCGGCGCGGCGCCGGCCCAGGCGGCGTTGTCATGCAGGCGTTCGGTGGCCGGGGCGGTCATGCGGGTCTCGGACGGCGATGCAAGAGGGTGGTGAGCCGAGCTCGGGCGCCGCCGACGTCGAGCCCGAGGATCACGGCGCCGTAGACGCCCGCCCCGCCGGCCGCCTTGAGGATCAGCTCGGCGACGCCGCCGATCGGTGGGACCAGCGACACCAGCAGCGCCATCAGCAGGCAGGCGCCGCCGCCCTGGATCAGGCTGGTCCAGGGCAGGGGCAGGCGACAGGCCCTGGCGCCCAGAACGGCGGCGGCGACGGCGCCCAGTCCATAGCTGGCGGCGGTCGACCACAGGGCGCCGTCCAGGCCGAACCGCGGGATCAGGATCAGGTTGAGCAAGATGTTGGCGGTCGCCGGAATGGCCATGCAGACGATCAGCAGGCCGGTGCGCCGGCCCAGGGTGAAGGCCTGGAGCAGATAGTAGGTGGTCACGCCGGACAGCCAGCCGGCCAGGGCGATCCAGGGCGTGACCCGCCCGGCGCCGGCGGACAGGGCGGGACCGACCATCACCTGGGCCAGCGGCGCGGCGACCAGGGCCAGGCCGACCGCGGCGGGAAGGGTCAGCAGGACCATGAACTGGGCCTGTTCCCGCGCGGCTTCGTCGAGGGCCGGCTGGCCGCCGCGCTCCAGGGCCGCGACCATGGCGGGACCGCCGGCCATGCCCAGCCAGATGAACACCACGTCGAGGGTCCGGCTGCCGAGCGAATAGCCGGCGTGATAGACGCCCACCGTGGTCTCGTCGAGAAAGGCCGCCAACAGGAAACGATCAGTGGTCGACAGCACCAGGGCCAGGATCAGCGACAGGGCCACGGGCAGACCGAAGGCCAGATAGCTCTTGGCCATCGCCGGATCATAAACGCCGCCGCGGGCCCGGCCCAGGTCGGCGGGCAGGACGAACACCAGGCACAGGAGCGAAATCGCGCCCATGCCGAGCAGCGGGGCCGCCCCGCCCAGCCCGACCAGGGCCAGGACCAGGCCCAGGGCGAATCCGCCGACCGTCTGGACGATGTCGAGCCAGGCGGCGGCCGAAACCTCGCCGGCGGCCCGGCGGCGCTCCTGCGACAGCTTGGTCAGGCTCTTGACCAGCACGGCGGCGAAGGCGGCGGCGACGGCCACTTTCAGCGGCGGGGGCAGGGGAGCCAGGCGCAGGACCACGACGGCGACCACGGGAACGGTCAGGGCCATGGCGAACCACAGCCGGTAGAGGGTGGCGAAATGGTCAGGCAGCCGCTCATCCTGGGCTTGCTTGGCGTAAAAGCGGGCCATGGCCGCCTCGGTCCAGGTCAGCAACAGCGTCTGGGTCAAGCTCAGGGCCGAAAAGGCCAGGGCGTAGACGCCGTATTCCTCGGGACTGAGCACCCGGGTGAACAACACGATGGTCAGCAGGCCGACCACGCCCTGGGCGATGTTGACGGGCAGATAACCGATGACGCCGCGCCAGAACATGCCGGGCCTCAACGCACGGCCGAACGATCACCCAACAGGACGGGGATCGTCATGGCGATGATGTACAGGTCCAGCCAGAACGACTGGCGCTCGATATATTCGATGTCGAGGGCGACCCGAGTGCGGACCAGCTCCGGCGTGTCGACCGGGCCCCGCGAGCCCTGGATCGCCGCCCAGCCGGTGATGCCGGGCTTCATGCGATGACGATGGGCATATTGGGCGACCAGTTGGGCCGACTCCACCTCGCCGGTCATCATGCCGATCGCATGCGGCCGCGGCCCGACCATCGACATCTCGCCCTTCAGCACATTGATCAGCTGCGGCAGTTCATCGAGGCTGGTCTTGCGGATGAAGCGGCCAACCCGGGTGATCCGGTCATCGTCTGCGGTGACCTGCCGCCTGGCGGTGGCGTCGGCGGCTTCATGACGCATCGAGCGGAATTTCCAGACCAAGATCTGCTCGTTGTTGAAGCCGTGGCGGCGCTGGCGAAAGAACACTGGTCCGGGGCTGTCGAGCCGAATGGCGATCGCCGTGGCCAGCATCACCGGTAGGGCGATGACCAGCCCCACGGTGGCCATGATGACGTCCTGGGCCCGCTTGGCCAAAGCCCGCTGATCGTCGGCGGCCGCACCGCACAGGTCGATGATCCGTGACAGGGCGGCGTCGCGCGCGGCCTCGTCATCCTGTTCAATGAACAGGCTGATCGGGTTGGGCAGCACTTCGAGCCGTTCCACCAGGGTGTGAACGCGGGCCCGCGCCGCGCCGGTCACGGCGATGACCACGCGGTCGACATAGGGCATGATGCGATGGCCGATCAGGGCGGTGGTGTCGCCCAGGACCGGCACCCCCATGAGATCGGCCGGCGCGCGGTCGCCGCGGTCCTCGAACACGCCGATCACATTGACGACGCCGGATCTGTGGGCGGCGGCGATCAGGTGGGTGGCGTTCGCGGTCGCGCCGACAATGATGATGTTGGGGGTCAGGCGGCCATTGTCGCGGCCCCGCGCGATCACCCGCCACCAGAGGACGTGCAGGATCGTCACGGCCAGGGCCAGGGCGCCCAGCCAGCCCAGCGCCACGGCGGGGTCGGATCGGCTGGGGTCGAGGGCGAGCGCCACGAACAACGCCACGAGGGCGGCCAGGACCAGCGCGCCGATGACCCGCAGCAGATGGCGCGACAACGGCTCTCGGTGCGCGAAGGCGTAGGCGTCCAGGGTGTTCAATCCCACCACCATCACCAGGGCGCCGGTCAGGATGGGGGCGGGCGCGGTGACGGTGGAGACCATGGCGCAGACGAGCAGCACGCCAATGGCGTCGAGCAGCTTGAACAGGCGCGCCAGGCTCTGGGCCTGGACGCGGGCGCGGGCCGGCATCAGCTGACGGGGGCGAAACGGTCCACGCCGCGCGGGCCCTTTTTCGTCCGGCTCTGACGAGCCGTCCGTCACGGGCGGATCAGGACGCTGGGCGCTAAGGGTGGGCATCAAGACCCGCGAGGTTGCCGGAGGAGCATGTCGGTTTTTAAAGCATGCCGTCTGAGCTTAGCGTTAATGTGTTTTTCCTCCCGCGCTCGATTGTCTTCTGCCGACGAACAGGCTATCGAACCGCTCCTCTCAGGAGGGAGACGTGGCCGAGAGGCTGAAGGCACCGCTTTGCTAAAGCGGCATACCCCAAAAGGGTATCGAGGGTTCGAATCCCTCCGTCTCCGCCACCTACCTTCACGATAGTTCCCAAGAGAACCAATGGCGCGGATTTTGTCGCGCCTATTCCGCCACTTGCGCGCGGAAAGCTGACCGCTCGCGCCCGTCTCAGGTCAGGAAGAGGCAAAGCCCCGTGGTGTTGCCCAAGAATTCTACTCGCCGGCGAGGTCGGGGCGGTGGCTGACGTTGTGCCTTTGGATGTCTGGGTAACCCGCTGGAATATCGAGGTCTGGCCGATCGAGCGCCTGACGGTGGCCAAGCGCCAACTGCGCACGGTGAGCGCTGAGCAGGTGGCCAGGATTGGCCACTCGATCGCGGCCTTTGGCCAGGTGCTGCCAATCCTGGTGACCCAGGACGGCGAGGTGATCGATGGTCATAGCCGGCTGGAGGCGGCCAAGGCCCACGGCATGACCAAGGTCTCGTGCATGGTGGTCAGCCATCTGAGCGCTGACGAGGTGCGGCTGCTGCGGCTGTCGATCAACCGCCTGGCCGAACGCGGCGCCTGGGACATCCCCAGCCTGAAGGTGGAACTGGGCGAGCTGATCTGCCTGGAGCTGCCCTAGAGCTATCGGGCTTCGACACCATCGAAATCGATCAGATCCTGACCCTGGATGATGTCCCCGAGCAGGAGATCGTGCCCGAGCCGCAGCTTGTGGCCATTAGCCGGCTTGGCGATGTCTGGCTGATGGGCGGCCACCGGCTGGTCTGCGGCGACGCGCTGGAAGCTTCGACCTATGAGGCCTTGTGGGTTGCGGGCGATCCCTTGGCCAAACTGCAGCTCACCGACGAGCCCTATAACGTCAAGATCAAGGGCCATGTCACCTCGGGGCGCCATCGCGAGTTCGCCATGGCCAGCGGCGAAATGACCGACACCGACTTTGGCGCGTTTAATCGCGGCTGGATGGCGCGGGGCCTGGAGCGCCTGGCCGAAGGAGCGTTGCTGGCCACCTTCATCGACTGGCGCCACCTGCATGTGGTGCAGGCCAGCGCCGCCAGGAGTGGACTCTCAAGTCGTGCCAGAGCCACGACCTTCAAATCTGCCCCAGCAGCCATCGGCCTGGACGCCCTCCGCTGCTGATCCCGCCCGCTCGGTGCCAAGCGCTCGCAAGGGAATCCTTTCCTGCCCGCCTCGCGCAACTCCGATCCCGGCCACGCATTACGTATGTCCCCCATACAAACTGGGTCCTACGCGGCCGGCCGCTTCGGCCATGCGCTCTGTCGGCCCGCCGCCGAGCCAATTCCTCTAAGTGCGGGATGTCCCTGCTTAGGCGCCGCAACCCCGCGGTCACATCTGGAGACACGCATGCAACTTCCCCATGGCGCCACCGTCGCCGTCGCCGATGGCGAAAAGTTCAATCTCTTTCGCAACGCTGGCGATGAAGCCGAGCTGAAGCTCACGGCCGTCGATCACGCGGCCGTCGACGCTGACCACCAAGGCGCGACGCCCGGTCGCCACGGCAGTTCCGCCAATCCCGCCGGTGGGCAGGATGATGAAGACGGCTTCTCGGCGGGCGTCATCAGCCTGCTCAACAAACAGGTCCTGGATGGAAAGATCACCGCCCTGGTGATCATCGCCGCGCCGCGAGCCCTGGGCGCTATCCGACCTCAATACCACGCCAAGCTCAGCGCGATCCTCGTGGGCGAAATCGCTAAGGACCTGACGGGCCACGCCTTGCACGACGTCGAGAAGGCGATCGCCGCAGCCTGACGCTGGTCGCGCCGGGCGGGCCAAGGCCCGTTCGACGCGGTGCGTTGCTCAAGGCCCCGGTGACGCCCAGCAAGGCAAACTTGAAAAGCGATGGCGGCGTTGCGCCAGGAGCAGGCCTTGGGGCAGCTCCAGATTCCGGACCTTCAGAGGACGGTCCGGCCCGGGAGTCTGAGCGTCAGGGACGGCTTTTCAGCCAATTGTACCCATCACGATTGCCCGCTGCGGCCGCTCGCATAAAGACTGTCGAGCCAGAGTGGGATCCTTTTCGAGGTTCGCAGGCGCGCTCGCGCTATAGAAAGTCATGAACCCAGGACCACCGACGCCGCTCCGCCCCGGAGCCCCAGTAGATCGCTTGATCGAGGCGGCTCGGCGACAGCTTGCTCATGGCGGCCTGCGCGCGATGAGCTTCCGTCGCTTGGGCGACGACGTGGGCGCCACATCAGGCGCCCTGGCCTATCATCTTGGC
>NZ_PEGG01000050.1 GCF_002737765.1 Caulobacter sp. B11
AGGTCGGGGTCCAGATTCAGCCTGGGCCTTTGGGGATGACGCGCCTTCTGGCCTTTCCCGACCTGCCCCGCTCCGGGTTCGATCTGGGCCCCGGCCTTCGCCGGGGAGGTGGCCTTAGAGAACTATCACCCAACGCCAATACACCCATTTCCCCGACGAAGGTCGGGGTCCAGATTCAGCCTGGGCCTTTGGGGATGACGCGCCTTCTGGCCTTTCCCGACCTGCCCCTGCTCCGGGTTCGATCTGGGCCCCGGCCTTCGCCGGGGAGGTGGAAGACTTAAGGGTTGATCATCCCGCCCTCAGGCCCACATCCCCGGCCCATGCCGCAGCCGGCCCTCGTTGAAATAGGGCAGGGCCAGGGTCAGGCCGATCAGGATCTCGAAGGCCAGATTGCCCAGGCTGGCGCGCGCGTTGGCGCGGTCGGACAGCATCGCGAAGGTTCGCCCCGCCGCGGCCCCGAACCAGGCGATGGCCAGGGCGAAGGCCATGATCGCCCCGACGCTGGAATGATAGCCCAGCATCAGCGCCGCCGCCGCGTGGGCGGCCACCAGCAGGCCGCCATAGGCCCGGCCCTCGATCGCCGCCGCCGCCGCGCGGCCGCCCTCTAGCGACAGGTCGGCCAGGCCGAGCACCGAACGCGGCCGGGCCAGGGCGTAACCGCCCATGCCGCCGCCGATCACGCAGGCGATCACGGCCAGCAACAGGGACAGGGCGTAGCTCGACATGCGCTGGGCGCTCCTTGGATCAGACCGGTCCGGTCGTCCGGCCGCCGTGGAAGACGGCCTCGATGTTGAAGCCGTCGGGATCGATGACGAAGGCCCCATAATAGTCTGGGTGATAATGTGGGCGAAGTCCGGGCGCGCCGTTGTCCTTGCCGCCGGCCGCGAGGGCCGCGGCATGGAAGGCGTCGACCTGTTCCCGGTTCGCGGCGCTGAACGCCAGGTGCAACTTGCCCTGGGTCGCGTCCTGGCCGGCGATCCAGAAGAACGGCCGCGTATCGCCATAGCCCGTCGACAGGATCCCGCCGGTCAGTTCGGGCGGCACGGTGTAGAGCCGCGAAAGGCCCAGCGGGGCCAGGGCCAGGTCATAGAACGCCACCGACTTTTCGAAGTCGGACACGCCCAGGGTGATGTGATCCAGCATGCCGTCGCCTCGCTATTACCCGCCCGAGTCCTTGACTCCGGGGGACCTCAGACCTAACTCAAGCGCCGCGTTGGCACTCAGGGGCGCCGACTGCTAACAGCAGCGTCCCGCGTCGCCAGCGTCTCCTTTACCGATAACCGTCCCGACGGAGTAGACCACCATGAAGTTTCGTCCTCTTGGCGATCGCGTGCTCGTGAAGCGCGTCGAAGAAGAACAAAAGACCAAGGGCGGGATCATCATCCCTGACACCGCCAAGGAAAAGCCGCAGGAAGGCGAAGTCGTCGCCGTCGGCCCCGGCGGCCGTAACGACAAGGGCGACATCGTTCCCCTCGACGTCAAGGCCGGCGACCGCATCCTGTTCGGCAAATGGTCGGGCACCGAGGTCAAGGTTGATGGCCAGGACCTGCTGATCATGAAGGAAAGCGACGTTCTGGGCATCGTCGAAGCCTAAGGCTTCCGGTTCCCGACCGCTTTCCACACTCCAGTTTCACTATTTAGAAGGGCTCATATCATGGCCGCTAAAGACGTTTATTTCTCCTCGGACGCGCGCGACAAGATGCTGCGCGGCGTCAACATCCTCGCCAACGCGGTGAAGGTGACCCTCGGCCCCAAGGGTCGTAACGTCGTGATCGAAAAGTCCTTCGGCGCCCCGCGCTCGACCAAGGACGGCGTCTCGGTCGCCAAGGAAATCGAACTGGCTGACCGCTTCGAGAACCTCGGCGCGCAGATGATCCGCGAAGTCGCTTCGAAGACCAACGACAAGGCCGGCGACGGCACCACCACCGCCACCGTCCTGGCCCAGGCCATCGTGCAGGAAGGCCTCAAGTCCGTCGCCGCCGGCATGAACCCGATGGATCTGAAGCGCGGCATCGACAAGGCCGTGCACATCGTCGTCGCCGACATCAAGGCGTCGTCGAAGAAGGTCACGACCAACACCGAGATCGCCCAGGTCGGCACCATCTCGGCCAACGGCGACAAGGACGTTGGCGAAATGATCGCCAAGGCCATGGACAAGGTCGGCAACGAAGGCGTCATCACGGTTGAAGAAGCCAAGACCGCCGAGACCGAACTCGACGTCGTCGAAGGCATGCAGTTCGACCGCGGCTACCTGTCGCCCTACTTCATCACCAACCCCGACAAGATGGAAGTTCAGCTCGAAGAGCCGCTCATCCTGCTGTTCGAAAAGAAGCTCTCGAGCCTGCAGCCCCTGCTGCCGGTGCTGGAAGCCGTCGTTCAGTCGGGCCGTCCCCTGCTGATCATCGCCGAGGACGTCGAGGGCGAAGCCCTGGCCACCCTGGTGGTCAACAAGCTGCGTGGCGGCCTGCGCGTCGCCGCCGTCAAGGCCCCGGGCTTCGGTGATCGTCGCAAGGCGATGCTGGAAGACCTGGCCATCCTGACCGGCGCTCAAGTCGTGTCGGAAGACCTCGGCATCAAGCTCGAGAACGTGTCGCTCGACATGCTCGGCAAGGCCAAGAAGGTCACGATCACCAAGGACGACACCACCATCGTCGACGGTATCGGCGAGAAGGACGCGATCGAAGCCCGCATCGGCCAGATCAAGCGCCAGATCGAAGACACCACCAGCGACTACGACAAGGAAAAGCTGCAGGAACGTCTGGCCAAGCTGGCCGGCGGCGTCGCGGTCATCCGCGTCGGCGGTTCGACCGAAGTCGAAGTGAAGGAAAAGAAGGACCGCGTCGACGACGCGCCTTGAAGAAAGGCATCGTTCCCGGCGGCGGCGTCGCCCTGCTGAAGGCCTCCAAGGCCCTGGCCGGCCTGGTGGGCGACAACGCCGACCAGACCGCTGGCATCGCCATCGTCCGTCGCGCCCTGCAGGCCCCGATCCGTCAGATCGCCGAAAACGCCGGCGTTGAAGGCTCGATCGTGGTCGGCAAGGTTCTGGAAAGCGACTCGCCGACCTTCGGCTTCAACGCCCAGACCGAGATGTATGTCGACCTGATCGTCGACGGCGTCATCGACCCGGCCAAGGTCGTCCGTACCGCTCTGCAGGACGCCGCCTCGGTGGCCGGCCTGCTGATCACCACGGAAGCCGCGATCGTCGAAGCCCCCAAGAAGGGCGGCGGCGCTGGCGGCCCTCCCGGCGGCGGCATGGGCGGCATGGGCGACATGGATTTCTAGTCCAAGCCTAGCCTCTAGACCTGATGAAGGGCGGGACCGAAAGGTCCCGCCCTTTTTCTTTGAGCGGTGGGGTGGTGGTCCCCGAGCGGACCCAAGCTGCTCCCCCTTTTGGGCGAGCTGTCGCGAAGCGACTGAGGGGGGTCTTCCCGCCAGCGCCGCGCAACCCCCTCCGGCCCCCTGGGCCACCTCCCCCAAAGGGGGAGGATCCTTATGGCTGCCGCTTCCGCCCGAGAGACTGACTGCCCTCGGTGCATCCTTTTCCGCGCCAGCCCGTTTCCACCACGAGCGAACAACGCGCCCAGCGGAAGGTCCCATGGCCATGCGTCGCATGCACATCCACCGTCACGAACGTCCCCTGCCCCGCGCGGCCCTGATCGGCGGAGCCCTGGCCCTGTGGCTGGCCCTGGGCGTGATCAGCCAGGCGGCGTTTCAGCTGCTGGGCTGAGATCCCCGGCGCGAATCCCGAGAAGTCTGCTAAGGCCGGGTCATGTTCCGCCAACGCCCCGACGCCGATATGGTCACCCACGGCTGGGTCGTGGGGGTGATGATCGAGATCCCCGGCGAACGGGCCCCCGTCCGGCACTATTTCGCGGTCGGCCATCCCGACCGGGCCCGCGCTGAATGGGCCGCGGTCGATCAGGCCCTGGCGACCGGCGCGGTGGCCTCCAGCCCCTATCAGGGCCAGGAACCTGTCGAGGCCCTGCGCGAGGTCGCCGTCTATCGGGCCCGCGAGCTGGGCCTGCTGAAGGGCGAGGCCCGCGCCCTGGGCGACAAGTTTCCGCGCCGCTGGCTGCCGAGCTAAGGGCTGGACCCTGTCGCGCTGAATTCCCCAGACTTCCGTCTCCCCGGCGAAGGCCGGGGCCCAGATCGAACCCGGGGCGGTGAGGGGTTGGGTGACGCCCGAAGGCGGATCATCGCCAGGCTCTCAGGCTGGATCTGGGCCCCGGCCTTCGCCGGGGAAGCGGACTTTAGAGTGGCGTGTCAGCCCCACATCATCATGCCCTAGAGAGCGGGAAGGGCTTTCCTTTCAACGCGTCACACGCCATCTTCCCCGCCAAACAACTGTTCGAACGGGGTGGAAGATGTCGCAATCAGTTTGGGCCGCGCTGGGCCTGATCGCCGGCCTGACGGTCAGCCAGGCCGCCTGCGCCCAGCCCGCCCCGGCCGGCCCCGTCGCCGCCAATGACTATGCCCAGGACGCCCGCTGGCTGTGCCGTCCGGGCCGGGCCGACGCCTGTTCGTCCGACCAGTCGGCCACCGTGGTCCAGGCCGACGGCGCCACCAGCCTCGAGGCCTTCGCCGCCGACCCCAAGGCCGCCGTCGACTGCTTCTATGTCTATCCCACCGTCTCGACCGATCCGGGCGGCAACAGCGACATGGTCATCGATCCGGCCGAGCGGATCGTCGCCGAACAGCAGGCCGCGCGCTTCGGCTCGGTGTGCCGGGTGTTCGCGCCGATGTATCGCCAGGTGACCCTGGCGGCCCTGCGCAAGGTGATGATGGGCGGGGCCTCGCCCGGCGACGCCGCCCTGGCCTATGCCGACGTCAAGGACGCCTGGGCCGACTATCTGGCCCGCGACAACGGCGGCCGCGGGATCGTGCTGGTCGGTCACAGCCAGGGCTCGCGCGTCCTGCTCGACCTGATCGCCAAGGAGATCGACGGCAAGCCGGTGCAGAAGCAGATCGTCTCGGCCCTGATCCTGGGCATGAACACCCCGGTCGATCCGGCCACCAACCGCTATGGCTCGATGCCGCTGTGCCAGACCGCCGGCCAGACCGGCTGCGTGATCTCCTATGTGTCGTTCCGCGCCGCCAGCCCGCCGCCGGCCGCCAGCCGGTTCGGCAAGGTCGAGCAGCCCGGCCTGACCGCCGCCTGCGTCAATCCCGCCGCCCTGCGGGCCGGCAAGGGACCGATGGAGCCGGCGACGGTGCAGAGCTATTTCAACGGCAAGGGCATTGTCGGCTCGGTGCTGGCCGCGCCCAAGCCCTGGAGCAAGGGCCTGGTCCTGACCACGCCCTTCGCCTCGACGCCGGGCCTGGTCTCGGCCCAGTGCGTGAATAACGGCAGCCACAGCTATCTGGCGATCAGCGTCAACGGCGTCGCGGCCGATCCGCGCGTCGACGACATCCCCGGCGACATCCTGGTGCTGGGCCAGCCGCTGAAGGACTGGGGCCTGCACATGATCGACGTCAACCTGACCATGGGCGACCTGGTCGCGGTGGTCGGCGAACAGGCTCGCGCCTACGGCCAGCCCTAGGCCTGGGCTTTTCTGGGAAAGCGATCGCCCTCATCCTGGTCTGGTCCCGGGATGAGGGCGACCCGCCGCCGGTCTATTTCCCGGCGACGCTCTTGAACACGGTCACGCCGAGCACGGCGAAGATCACGAAGCCGATCAGAAACAGGAAGAACAGGATCTTGGCGACACCCGCCGCCGCGCCGGCGATACCGGTGAAACCGAGCAGGCCGGCCACAAGGGCGACAACCGCGAGAATTAGGGCCCATTTCAACATGTTGCGTCTCCTCCGCCGCCGGAACTGGCAAGCTTCACGATCCTCAACGTGCATTCGCCGCGCCTCGTTCCTTGTTTTCGCCGCCGCGCCTCGGTAACCCCTTCTGATGGTCTCCAAGCCCGAAAGCCCGACCGAACCTTTCAAGCGCGCCCTGGCCCACGCGGCGCGGTCGCTCGCCGAGACCGCCGACCTGGAGGTGGTGTTCTCGGGCGAGGGTCCGTCGCTGTCGAGCGGCCGCCT
>NZ_PEGG01000051.1 GCF_002737765.1 Caulobacter sp. B11
GGACCCTGGCCGACGCCCAACTGGCCTCGGCCGGCGGCGACGGCCAAGGCTGGCTGTATCCCGCGCCGGAATAGCGACTAAGACCGCCGCCGTTGTCGCCCAGGTTAGGCGCAGCGGCGGCGCGTTAGGTTCCAGGTCCGCCAGACGACGAAGCCCGTCCGCTCAAAGGCCATGGCGGTGATGCGGATGTCGCAGTCGTCAGCCTCGATGATGTTGAAGCTGGGCGGCACGCCGCGCTCACGGATCGACAGGGTTCCCGCCCCCACCGCCTGGGTGCAGCCGTCGCCGAACGGATAGGGATGGACGAAGGGCGCGTGGATGTGGCCGGTCAGGACCAGGTCGGCGCCGGCCTCGGCGAAGGCCTGGGCGGCGCGCGTGCCGCCTCTTACCTTGGCGGTCATCGGCCCGCCGATCATCTCGATCAGGGGGTGGTGGCAGACCACCACTTTCAGCTTGTCCGGCGCGGCCTGGGCCAGGGTCGACGCCGCGCGGCGGATCTGGCCCGCGGCGACCGCGCCCTTGGACCAGTTCCAGCGGATCTGCACGCTGCGGGCGGTATTGAGAGCGACGACCTGGGCGCGCGGGTTGCTCCACAGGGCCCCGTCGGCCGGGCCGAGCGCCCGCTCGAACCGCCGCCAGGGCGTGATCAGACGGGTGGCGATCTCCCCCGGACCGCGAAACGGCGTGTCGTGATTGCCGGGCGTCGACAGTTGCGGTTGCGGCAGGCGCGCGAACCAGGCCTGGGCGGCGTCGAACTCAGACCGGACTCCGTCGCGGGTCATGTCGCCGCTGCCGATCACCAGGTCGGGCCGGGCCTGGCCGATCACCTCGACCGCGGCCTCGACGGCCTCGCGATGCTCGCCGCCGAAATGGATGTCGGAGACCTGGACGATTTTCAGCGTGGGAATCATGCGGCGGGAACCAGCGCCCGGAAGGCCTTGGGACGAAAGCGGATCTGCGCTTCCGACCCCAGGCGGACGGGTTCGCCGTCGAGGAGGGCGGGGATGGGCCGCCGGCCCAGATCCGGCCCACCCGGCAGCGGCCGACGCTGACGGAGGGATCGTCGCGCCAGGAGCCCTGGACCGCGCTGACTCCGAGCCGGAAAATGTCCAGGGCGCTGGTCGGGTCGAGAGCGGCGACCTCCAGAGCGCGCTCGTCGGCGTCCAGAACGGTGGAGACCAGGGGGCACATCAGGGTCAGGGCCTCGCTCTTGCCCTTGGGGCGGCCGTCCAGAACGTAGCGCAGGCGTCGGGAAAAGGCCCGTCGCATGGCCCGCTGGGCCCGGGCGACGGCCAGGCGGAGCTTGCCCTTGCGCACCGCCTCGCGGGCGTCGGCCCAGAGGGCGGGGCTGCCGACGATGGCGGCGACGAAGAACAGGTGGCCATCGAGTTCCCCGCCCGAGATCATCCGAGCCTCGCCGTGCTTGAGGCAGGCCGCCATGGCTTCGGGCCAGGCCAGGTCGCCATAGAGGGCGCGCGGCAGCATGTTCATGGTGCCGCCCGGCAGAGGCGCGACCATCGGGCCATCCGGCCCGGCCATCTCGGCCGCCGCGCGGGCGGTGCCGTCGCCGGCCACCACCAGCAGGGCGTCGGGCTTTCGGTCGATGGCGTCGCGCAGGCAGGTCATCAACTCGCCCTCGCCGGGGGCGTGGACAAGCCCCTCGACCCCATGGGCCGCGAGAATCGCCTCGGCCTGCTGCGGGCATCGCGACCGACCCGAGCCGGAAGCGGTATTGACGACGACTTCCACGCGCATGCGGCTTGCTCTCCTGGCCGTCGCTATCGCGGCCTGACCGTGGGCTAACGGCGCAGCTTACGCGCGGTTCCCGGAACCCAAAGCGTTGGCGGTCGTTTGGATGAGGGGACAAGCTCGAAGGAGAGCCACATATGAACAAGACCATCATCGCCTTGCTCGGCGCCGGCCTGTTGGCGGGCGCCTGCACCAGCACGGTAACGTCGAGCGAAACGCGCGGGCGGCGCCGCCTTGGGCGCCCTGGCCGGCGCGGTCATTGGCAACAATGTCGGCAGCGGCGACGCCGGGACCGGGGCCGCCATCGGCGCCGCCCTCGGGGGCACCGCCGGGGCCGTCAAGGGCTGCCGTGAAGACGGCGGCTGCGGCGCCACCACCGTCAACCGCCGCCAATATTACGACGAGCGAGCCGGCCGCTACTATTACTACGATACGCGGACCAGCCGTTATTTCTGGGAAGACGGCAGCCCTCGCTGAGGCGAGCGCTGACGCAGACCACCGGAAAGGCGGCCGACCTGAGCGTCGGCCGCCTTTTACTTGGCCGCGATCTCGCGGAGTGTTGAGGGAGCTGCAGCGTGAAAATCAGTGTCATCAGGACCGCCGGCGTGATCGTCGGGCTGGGCGCCATTCTGGGTGGCTGCGCGAGCACGCCTTGGCCACGATCGCGGGCCCAGATCGAGACTCCGGCCACCCCCTGCCAGGATTTCCAGGTTCAGATCTATTTCGATCGCGACTCCGCCGAAATCCCCCGCGAAGGACGCTCGGTGCTCGCCTCGGCCCAGGCGATGGCCAAGGGTTGCCAGGTCAAGGCGGTCCAGGTGGTCGGACTGGCCGATGCGGTGGGTGCGCCGGGCGCCAATCTGGATCTGTCGCGGCGACGCGGCGACGCGGTCCGCAAGGCTCTGGGCAAGGCAGGCTTCAAACAGGTTGTGCTGGATGTCACCGCGGCCGGCGAGGCCGGCGCCACGACCGCCATGGGCGCGGTCCAACCCTTGAGGCGGCGCGCGGATATCCGGATTGAAATGGGCCCCTGGCCGCGTCGCTGAGTTCACGGCCTGCAAGCGCGGCAGGATCTAAGGGGAAGGGTGTGAAGGCGGCAGACCGGCTTGCGCCAGTCTTTCGTCGGGGGGGCGTCGCCGCCTTCATGAATGGAAACGCCAGCGCGCCGTTCTGGTTCCCCTTAGGGAAGTGATTTTCGCGCCCTGGCAAAACGCCCCGGTTCTGGAACGCTAATCCGTTAGAAACGTTTGACTTTCCGAGCGGGTCACCTGGACCCGGCGCTGGGGAGTTCGGCCATGATCCGTGTCTATCAAGCCGCTCATGGCGGGATGGTCTTTCACGAAACCCTGACCAAGCGTCAGAAGAGCGTGCGGACCCGAGTCCTGGCCCTGGCGGTCATCGTGGCGGTCGCGGGCTCGACCGGCGTCATTCAGCGATTTTCCAACGCCCACGCCGAAGCGGCGGTCCTGGGCTTGGGTTCACAGCGCTAAGGAGGTCTCCATGACCGACGAACACCCAACCCAGACGCTCAACGTCACCCGGGCCCGGCAGGGACTCAGCGGACGCCACATTCTCTGGATCCTGGTGATTTCCACCGTCCTGGCGGCGGCGGCCCTGTTTGGGGTCTGGGGCATGCGCGCCAATGACATCGCCAGCGTCGAGCACAATACCGGCGTCTCGAACGCCCAGGAGGCGGCGCGTTATGACACGCCCCAGGTTCCGGCTCGCCAGACCGCCGCGCCGTAATCGGCGACGGGACCGCGGCGCGGCGCAATAAAAAAGGCCCCGGACATGTCCGGGGCCTTCTTGCTTGGGTGGTCGCCGTGTCAGGCGGCCTTCTTGTTCCGGCGCGGATGGAAGAACAGCGCCTGGCCGATCGCCGCCTTCACCGTTTCGGGCTGGAAGGGCTTGGTGATCAGGAAGGTCGGTTCCGGGCGCTCGCCAGTCAGCAGGCGCTCGGGGAAGGCGGTGATGAAGATCACCGGCACGTCGAGACGCGCCAGGATGTCCTTGACCGCGTCGATGCCCGACGAGCCGTCGGCCAGCTGGATATCGGCCAGGACCAGACCCGGGGTGCGCCGCGCGACCGCCTCGAGGGCCTCGGTGCGGGTGGCGGCGATATCGATCACGTCGTGACCCAGTTCGCGGACCAGCGCCTCGATGTCGGCCGCGATCACCGGCTCGTCCTCGATGATCAGGACATCGGTCGCCAGCTCGGCGTCAATCTCGACCTGGGCTTCGGAGATCAGGCGTTCGACCTCGGTGAAGTCGCAATCCAGGATCTGGGCGGCCTCGGTGGGGGTGAAGCCTTCGAGCGCCGTCAGCAGAAACGCCTGGCGAGACCGCGGGGCGATCCGCATCAGACGCTGGGAGGCGTCGTCATTCGACGCGTTGGAGTCGTCGGGACGGGCCTCGAGCTGCGCGCCGGAGGACAGCCAGATAGCGTGGAACACGCGATAAAGCGCCACACGGGGCGAGAGGTTGGCGTCGAGTGAGCGCTCGCCGGCCGCCAGGGCCTCAAGCGCGACGCGCACATAGTGGTCGCCGGTCGTCTGGTCGCCGGTGAGCGCGCGCGCATAACGACGAACATAAGGCAGATGCGGCGCCAGCCGGGCTAGAAGACTCATGACCCCTCCCGTTTGAGTGTCTTCGAAAAATGCATGAACCGCCAACGAAGCTGAGCTGTCGATCACTCGTTCATAACGCGTCCTGACGGTTGCGGTTCCGAACAGGAAAGAATTTTGCCACTATAGGCTCAAGCTTTGGAACCGAGCACGGATTTCCGCGTTGCCATATAACGGATCCACATTCGGCCAGAGGGGGCGGGCGCTGCGATTTATCGGCGTCGAGGACATGATCGAACACGTACCCATGGAAGACCATCGAAAAGGCCCGGCCGCGCTCGACGAAGCGCGCCTTCGGCAACAGGCTATCGGCGTGAAGCTGCGTCAGATGTTTGACGAAGTCGTCAACGAGCCGGTCCCGGACGAGTTCCTCGACATCCTGCGCAAGGCCGACAAGCCGGCGGGGGACCGCTGAACATGAGCGAAGCGCAAGTTGGCCGATCGCCTTTCGATCCGGTCCGTGACGGCACCTTCAAGAAGGAGCTCGTCACCCTCATTCCCCACCTGCGGGCCTTCGCGCGAACCCTGACGGGGGACCCGACCGCCGCCGATGACCTGGCCCAGGACGCCATGATGAAGGCGTGGGACGCTCGCGCCAGTTTCCAGATGGGCACCAACATGAAGGCCTGGACCTTCATGATCCTGCGCAACCAGTTCTATTCCGAGAAGCGCCGATCCTGGCGCCAGATCCAGCTCGACCAGGAAGCGGCCGAACGCACCCTGGTGGCGGTCGATGATCCCGAGGCGCCGGTGGCGCTCGACGAGCTGCGTCTCAGCCTGGCCATGCTGCCGCCGGAACAGCGCGAAGCTCTTATCCTGGTTGGAGCTGGCGGCTTCGCCTATGAGGAAGCGGCCGAGATCTGCGGTTGCGCGGTGGGCACGGTCAAGAGCCGGGTCAGTCGCGCCCGCCGGGCCCTGCAGGCCATTCTCGAGGCCGGGGCCTATGACCGCGACGGCGGCGCCGCGGGAGACGCCATGTATGCCATCCTGGCCGATGCGGAGCGGTTGAGCACCTTGCGGTGAGGCCGCTTTTTGGCCGCGACGCCAAGGCTTCTGTGTCGATCCGCGTTCGCCTAGCGGGGGCCTTGGCCGTCGCGCTGCTTCCGGTCCTGATTTTAGGCATCCTGCAATCGGTCTTCGCCTTCAGGGCGGAGGCCGATTCGCGTCGCCAGAGCCTTGAACTGGCCGCCGGTCGCAGCGCCGCGGTCGCCCGGGCCCGGATCGAGGCCGCGGGCGTCCTGCTGGAAACCCTGGGGCCCGGATCGGTGGGCCTGGCCTGTGCGAACCGGCTCAACACCGTCAAGACGCGGCTGCCGGGCTATGCCAACCTGATCCGCTTCGACGCCAACGGCCGGGGTGGCCTGCGCGGCCGCCACGACGCCGGCCGATCCGCTGCGCGATCAGCGACTCTGGTTCACCGACCTGGCGGCCGGCGCGCGACTGATCGTCGCCAGCCAGCCGGGCGCGGTCTATGCCGGCGAACCCAGCGTCCTGACCGCGGTGCGCGCCGAAACGCCGGACGGGCGCTTCGACGGAGCCATGGCCGCCGTGCTGACCCTGTCGAGCTTGAAGCCCGAGACCGTCGACCGCTTCCTGCCGGAAGGAGCCGAAGTGGCCCTGGCCAACGCCCGTGGTCAGATCGTCGCCGCCACGGACCCGCGCGCCTTTTCCACCCTGCCCGCGGGCTGGAGCCGGCGCGTGCCAAAATCCGGTGGGTCCCTGTGGAGCGGGCTTGACGTCGATCGACGTGAACGCGCCTTTTCGGCCGCGCCCCTGGTGGGCGAGGACGTCTTCGTCGTCCTGTCGGCGCCCTCGCCGGGCCTGGTGTCCTGGGCCTGGCTCAATCCGACCTCGCGCGTCCTGGCGCCGCTGCTTGGCTTCCTCATCGCCCTCGTCAGCGTGCTCTACGCCGCCGAGCGGGCGGTGATCCGCTGGATCGTCTATCTGCGCCGCATCGCCGACATCTATGCCCGGGGTCGGTTCACCGTGCGGCCGCTGCAGGCCGAGCGCGCGCCGCCAGAAATCCGCGAACTGGCCGCCACCCTCGACGCCATGGCCGCCGCCATCGTCGCGCGCGACACCTCTCTGCTGGACAGCCTGGGCCGAGAAGGACGCGCTGATGCGCGAAATCCACCACCGGGTGAAGAACAACCTTCAGATCATCACCTCGCTGCTCAACATGCAGCAGCGCGCCCTGACCGACCCCGCGGCCCGGACGGCGATGAACGACACCCGCCAGCGGATCACAGCCCTGGCCCAGATCTATCGCGCCCTCTATCAGGGTCCCGACCTGAAGCGGGTCGATCTGCGGCCGTTCCTCGAAGAGCTCACCGCCCAGCTCCTGGCCGGCGACCTCAATCATGGCGGGTCGGTGCGCACCGAGGTCCATGCCGATCCGCTGGTTATCGATCCCGACCGCCTAGCGCCTTTGGCCCTGTTCGCGGTCGAGGCTATCACCAATGCCCAGAAGCACGCCCTGGCGGCCCGAGGCGGCTTGCTGACGGTGGATTTCTTCGTCCGCGGCGACGAGGCCGAACTGGCGATTGGCGACGATGGACCCGGGTCGGCCGGCGGTCCTGGAGACGGCGTCGGACGCACCCTGATGAACGCCTTCGCCCGTCAATTGCGCGGCAAGGTCACGTTCGAGACCTCGCCCAGCGGCGGCCTGCTGGTGCGTCTGGTGTTCCCGACCCCGCAAGCGCCGCCAGTCGTGGCCTCGGCATTTAATACGGGAACCTAGCTGCACTGCAGACGTTGTTCTCCCGCAACCATTCAGACGCCCATTCACGGGCGATCATCGGAGAACATCATGCGTAAGTTCGTGATTCTGGCCGCCCTCGCCGCCAGCCTCAGCGTCGCTGCCTGCAACACCGTCGAAGGCGCCGGCAAGGATGTCTCGGCCGCTGGCGCCGCTGTGTCGGACACCGCCGCTGACGCCAAGCAATAGTCTTTGCCAAGCTGAAGTCGAAGACGCCCGCCGGTCCTGGACCGGCGGGCGTTTTCGTGAGTCGGATCAGGCGGCGACGCGGAAGGCCGGGTCGCGGGTGAAGACGCCGGGAAGGCCGTCGACCGCGCGCACCGCCGAGGTCAGACTGCCCGGGCTCTCATCCGCCCCGAGGATCAGGACGCCGTCTGGGCTCAGGCGCAGGGCGAGGCTTTCGAGAATACGCGCCTGAACGCCGGGGTCGAGACCCGGCAGCACATAGCGCAGCAGGATGATGTCGAACTGGCCCATCCCCGAGAGGTCGGCCATCAGGTTGATCCGCCGCCACCGCACCGCCTGGCGGATGCGGGGCGAGATCGCCCACATCTCGTCCTTGTTCTCGAAATGCTTGATCAGCAGCCGGATCGGCAGTCCGCGCTGCACCTCGAACTGGGTGTAGATGCCGCTCTGGGCCTTCTCCAGGCAGCGCTCGGAGAGGTCGGAGCCGAAGAACTCGAACCGGGCCCCCGGTGCGATGTCGCGCGATTCCGCAGCCGTCATGGCCAGGGAATAGACCTCCTGGCCGGTCGAGCAGGCCGCGCTCCAGATCCGCACCGGCTGGTCGCGCCGCTTGTGCGACAGGGCCGGCATCAGCTCGTCGCGCAGGTGATCGAACACCATCCGGTCGCGGAAGAAGGCGGTCTCGTTGAGGGTCAGGGCCTCGACGACGGCCCAGATCAGACGATCCTCGCGGCTCTTGCGCAAGCTCGCCAGCATGATCTCGATCGACTCGAAGCCCTCGCGGCGCGCCAGCGGCCCAAGGCGGCTTTCGACCAGATAGGTCTTGTCGCTCTCGATCCTCAGACCGGCGCGCGCGCGGGCCAGGGCGGCCAGAAGGTCCATGTCCTCGGGCGTCACAGCAGGCCCGCCTCGGCGAACTTCGCCGCGATGATGTCGCCGTCGAAAGGCTTCATGATGTACTCGTTGGCGCCGGTATCGAGCGCCAGCTGGATGTGCTCGATGTCGTTCTCGACCGTGCAGAACACCACCACGGGCTCGCCGCCGCCGGGCTCCTGGCGCAATTGGCGCAGGAAATCGATGCCGTTCATCACCGGCATGTTCCAGTCCAACAGCACGGCGTCAGGCATGGCGGCGCGACACCAGGCGAGGGCTTCCATTCCGTCGGAGGCCTCGGCGATCTCGAAGCCTATGTCTTCCAGGACGCGCCGGGCGACTTTACGGATCACCCGGCTGTCGTCGACGACGAGGCAGGTCTTCACGGCACGCTCCAAATCCTAGCCGTCAGTTTCGCCCCCGGGGAGTTAAGGAGCCGTGACGGACGGGGCCGATTCAGGCGTCCGGGCGCGATTTCACGCCGGGACCCAGGCGGCGAGGCTGACCCGGTCCTCGCCCAGCTCGACCCCCACCTGGCCGCCGGCCGCGCGGACCAGGGCGTGGAGGTAGGCGGCCTGCACCCAGGGCCCGCCCAGGCCCTCGGTCAGGGGCTCGCCCTTGAGACCGGCCAGCACCTCGGGACGCAGACGGGCCCGCGGGCCCAGCGAATCGGCGGTGATCGCCATGCGGCCATCGACGGTCACGGCTCGCAGGGTCGCCACCCCGCCGGCCGGCAGGGCGCTGGCGGCCAGCTGGGCGATGTTGAGGATCGTGCGGGCGCTGGCCTTGTTCAGCGCGGCGGGTTCGATGTCCCAGACCAGGCTGGGCCGTACGTGGGCGAAGACCCCTTGCTCGGCCAGCTTGTGCAGTTCGCGCGAGTCGAAGGATTCGGCCGAGGCCGACGCCCCGTAAGCCACCCGGGAGAACTGCAGCAAGTCGGCCAGCTTGCGGGCGCTGGAGGTGATCAGGCCCATGGCGTCTTCGCGCATGTCCTGGGCGGTAGGGTCCTCCAGCAGGTCCAGGCCCGAGACGATGGCGCTGGTCGGGCTGATGAAGTCGTGACAGAGGCGCGCGGCCAGCAGGGCGGCGAAGTCGGGGCCGTTGACGTCGACGGCGGCGGGCGGGGCGGGGGCGGCTTCGGTCATGCGGCGATCTTTGGCGTGATTTGACGCTTTGGCAAACGGGGGCGGCGGCCTATCAGGGGCGCGTGATGGATCCGTTTCTCGAGCCTGGCGTCCTGGTGCGCCATCCCGGCCAGCCCGATTGGGGCCTTGGCCAGGTGCAATCGGTGATCGGCCATCGCGTGACGGTCAATTTCGAAGACGCTGGCAAGCAGACGATCGACGCGACCCGGGTCGCCCTGGTCTTTGTCGGCGACGACCCCAGAGGACGGTGATGAGCGTAGAGACCCTGGCCGATTGGGGCCGTGAGTTGGCGGTGATCGTCGAGGCGGCCGCGCAGGTCATCCTGCCCTATTGGCGCACCGACATGGACGTGACCCGCAAGGGCGACGACAGTCCGGTGACCGAGGCCGACCGAGCCGGCGAGCGCTTGATCCTGGCGGCCCTGAACGCGCGGTTCCCCGATGTGCCGGTCATTTCCGAGGAAGACGCCAGCGACTTTGGACCCCCGACGCCATCGGCCCCCGCTTCTTCCTGGTCGACCCGGTCGATGGCACCAAGGCCTTCGTGCGCGGTGACCCCAATTTCACCGTCAATATCGGCCTGATCGAGAACGGCGTCCCGGTAGCCGGCGCCATCTGCGCCCCGGCGACCGGCGAGGTGTGGTTCACGACCGCCGGCGGCGTGATCAAGCGCGACGGCCTGGACGCGGCCGAACATCCGGTCGCCGCCCGCCCCTGGCCGCAAGGCGAGGCCGTGGCCTTGATCAGCCACACCATGAAGCCCGAGCGGGCCGATGAACTGGCCGCGCAATACGGCTTCTCGCTGCGAACGCCGATGGATTCGTCGATCAAGATGGTCCGCATCGCCGAGGGCGCCGCCGACATCTATCCGCGCCATGGCCCGACCATGGAATGGGACACCGCCGCCGGCCACGCGATCCTGGCCGCCGCCGGCGGGCGTTTCACCACGCCCGAGGGCGAGCCGTTTCTGTATGGCAAGGCCGATCAGGGTTTCCGCAACGGCTGGTTCGTGGCCCGCGGGGCGTAGAATCCCAGATCCTCCCCCTTGCGGGGGAGGATCGTAAAAAGCCCTATTTCTGTATCCAGCCGCCGCCCAGCGGCTTCCAGTACTGGCCCGGCGCCAACTTGGCGTAGAGCTGCTTGGCCACGGCCTGGCCGGCGACCTCGGGGGTGACGCCGGTCTTGGCGGCGGTGTCCTTGTAGACGGCCGCGCGGCCCATATTGATCTCGTTGACCGCGGCGCGCAGGGTCGCGTCGCCGCCGGATACGATGCCGAGGAAGCCGTCGGCCTGTTCGCCGACCGTACCCTGGGCCTTGGCGGCGTCGACCGCGGCCTTGGCGGGCGAGGTTTGGGCGGGCGAGGTCTGGGCATAGCCGGCGCCGCCGGCCGCGAGCATCGCGCCAAAGGCCAGAACCGTCATTGTCTTGCGGAGCATGTCGGGCCCTTTCATTAGAATAGGTTGGGGTTTTGCTGGATCAGCGTCTGGACTTCCTTGTCCAGTCGCACGCGCACGTCGGCGTCCAGCTTGGCGTAGATGGTGATCGGGTCGACCTTGACCCGCACGGTCGGAGTGCAGGCGGCGGCCAGCACCCCGCCGGCGAGCAGGGCCATTATTGTGGCGCGTCGGATCATGCGTCTCTCCATTGATAGCCAGACTGAAGGTTCAAGGCTGAACCTCGTCTGAACGGGGCGGTTGCGGGGATTCGTCCTGCCAGCGGCGCTTCCACGCCGCCAGAAGCTCGTCGAAGTTGATCGAGGTGTCGAGGGTCAGGTCGACCGGGGTCTTGGCCGGCAGGGGGATGCGCTTCTGAAACGCCTTGCCGGTGAGCAGGTCCAGCAGGCCGACCCGGGCCACCTCGGCCACCTTGGGGTCGTGCTCGCCCTTGATGTGGAACCGCACGCCGAGCCGGCCGTCGGCGCTGTCGACCCCGGCCTCCAGGGTGTCGAAGCGCAGGTTCTCCATAGCCTGGTAGGCGAAGTCCTGGATCGCGTTGACCGGGCCGTCCGCCGTGGGGGCCGGGACCGGGACGACGGGGGTTTCGACGCCGGTCGCCGCCTGGACGCTGCTCAGCGCCTCGCGGGCGATCGACACCCGACCGGGCTGAATGGCGTGAAGCTGGCCGTCGAGGAAGCGGAAGCCCTGCGGGCCGTATTCGAACGGCAGACGTCCGTCGACCACGGCCTCGACCTGCATGCGGTCGGCCAGGGGCGAGCTGGCCAGCAACTCGCCCAGGTCAAGGTGGGCGACCGTCACCACGCCCTTGAGCACCCCCTTGCCGTCGAGCGGCACCGATATGGGTTCGATGGTCACGCGGCCCTTGGCGGCGGTGAAGGCGGCGTCGGAGATCCGCAATTGCTCGGCGCCCAGGGTGAAGGCCGCCTCGATCATCTCCAGCGGCACGACCGACTGGATGCTGGCGACCTTCAGGGTCTGTCCCGGCCCGGTCGTCAAGGGGGCCAGGCTGGTGAACGCCACCTCGCCCTTCAGGGTGGCGACGAAGCCGAGCGGGCTGGTGAAGTCGAGTCCGGCCGTGGCCACGCGGCCATCGCTGGTCATGCCCGACTTGTCCCAGGCGAAGCGACCGGTGAAGCCGGCCGGGCCCCTGGCCTCGGTGGCGAAGGCGGCCAGGGGAGTCAGGTCGGCGGGCTGCAGCCCGTCGGCGGCGAAGGACAGGCTGGACGCGTCGATCCTCGCCTCGCCGCGACCGCTGGCCACCGCGTGGGTCAGGGCGATCTGGCCGAGCGGCGCGCCCGTCGGGGTGGCGGCGTTCACCGACCCGCGCCAGACGCCATCGGCCAGGGTCAGGCCTCCGGTCGCCAGCAGCGGATTGAAGCGTCGGGTCTCGGCGGCGTCGATCACCCGGCCGCCGGTGATGCGCACCTGGGCGCTGTCGAAACCCTGTCCGCCGCCGGTGAAGGTTCCGGCCACGTCCTGGGCCCGGGCCTCGGCGGCGGTGATCAGGGCCTTGCCGTCCTGGAAACGGGCCGCCGCGCGCCAGCGGCCGCCCTGGACCACCACCAGGGGTTCGGCGGCGGGGCACAGGGTCAGGCCGATCTCGCGCAGGGGGTCTTCGCCGGCCTCGATCTGCGTGGCGGTCAGCGGCGCGCATCCGGCCAGCCGCCAGCTGAAGGCGCCGGACGACAGGCTGGCCGGTCCGCTCAGGGTTCCGGCCAGGCCGCGCGCCGGCGGTACATCCAGTCCCGCGACCGTCAGACTGACGCCGGACCGGAGACATCGCCGCCCGCAGCGCGCCAGGCCGGAGCCTCGAGGGACAGGTCCGGCAGGCCGACCGCCGGTCAGGGTCGCGGCCAGGCCGCCGGTCGAGACGCCGCCAGCGGTCTGCAACAAGGGCCACCCGCCCCGCCGCGCACCGCCAGTCGGGCCCCCGAGGCGCTGGCCAGGACCCCCGAGGCGCTGGCCAGGACCACGGGCTGGGACAGGAGACCACCGTGCGGCCTTCGCTCAGGGTCAGGCGCGCCGCGGGACCTGGACGGCGAAGGCGCTCAAGGCCCGCCGCGCGGCGGTCACATAGTCGGGATTGGGCAGGGCGCTGGTCAGGGGTCGAGATCGGCCCGGTCGCCCCGCCCTGGCCTGGGCCCGGCGTCGAGACCGAGAGTCGCGCCGGCGGAGTCGAGGGCGAAGCGGCCCTGGGCGGCGGCGGTCAGGCCCTCCAGGGCGACGCCGCCGGTCGCGACCCGGCGAAGCGGGCGTCGGCCGT
>NZ_PEGG01000052.1 GCF_002737765.1 Caulobacter sp. B11
GCCAGCAGCAGGGTCGCGCCCGGCGGGACTAGGCCGGCATAGTCCTCGGCCCGTCGGGCCGGACCGGAATCCAGCACCAGATCGGCCCCCAGCGGGCGGTCGGCCAGGTCGTCGATGACCAGGGTCGGCAGGCTCGAGATCCGCCGGTGCTCGGCCGCCCCCAGGCCGTAGTGATCGATGACCACGGCCTCGGCGTCGTGCGCCAGGGCCTGGGCCGCCTGGGCCAGATCCAGCGGCGACAGTTCGGGCAGGGACCGTGTGGCGGTCCGGGGCGCGAAGGCCGCGAGCACAGCCGCCACGGCCGGCGGGGCGGCGAACAGGCAGGTCGCGCCGCGCGCCTCCAGGGCCTGGGCCAGGGTCAGGCTGCGCATCACATGGCCGCCGCCGACCTGCGGCCCGGCGTCGACCACGAACAGGATGCGCGCGGTCATGCCCGCGGCTCGCCGCCGAAGGTCAGCAGGTCCTCGCGGCCGCGCACGAAGGCCCGGACATCCTGCGCGGTGAAGGCCCGGTCGCGGGGATAGAGGTGGTCATAGACCGCGGCCACGAAGGCGTAGTCGTCGGGCCGCTCGACCGACCAGCGCACCGCCGTCGCGCCGGGGGCGACGGGCGGCGAGGCGATCTTCCAGCGTCGGGGATTGTCGCGAATCGTCCAGGTGAAGGGCTCGGCGGGGCAGGGGTCGCCCCGTCGAGGCGGGGCGGCTTCGGCCGCGAGCCGGCGCAGGGCGGCGGCGCTCAGAACCTCGATCGCCTGGCCATCGCGGCCCGCCGCCCCGGGCGGGGCGTCGCCGGTATAGTCGGCCCCACTCGACAGATGCCAGTCGACGGCGGCGTCGATCGCCTCGGGATCGGCCAGGGGACAGTTGGCCGACATTCGCACCACATGGTCGGCGGGAAAGGCGTCCAGGACGGCGATGAAGGCCGCGAGCTCCGCGTCGGGCGGGCCGCGATGCACGGCGATCGCCTCGCGACGCACCACGGCGACGAGGGCGTCGTCCTCGACCTGGTCGCTGGCGATCACCACCAGCCGGTCGACGCGCCGCGAGCGCGACATCCGCTCGATCTGACGGACGATCATCGGTGTACGGAGGATCGGCATCATCGCCGCGCCGGGCAGGCCCGACTCGCCCGTGCGGGCCTGGAGGATGGCGAGGATCAAAGGGCGCGCGGTCAGCGGCGGTCGAATTTGCTGACCGCCCAGGCGGCCGCGAGGGCGACTGCGGCGAACATCATGTAGAGCAGTGTCGATCGAATGAGGGGGTCCATCTCAATCCTCCACACGTCCCAGAACGTAGTGCAGCAATAGCTGTAAGACAAGGAACGCGAAGACCGCCAAGGGGAACGCCGCACCGCTGAAATGGTTGGTGGCGGCCGGCTGAATCACCATCGTCACAAGAACGGCCACGGAAATCGCGTTCAGGGTCGTGGCCATCGCTTTGCGCCGCTCGTTACGACCGGCTTTCGTGGGGGGCGGTGCGGTCGCGGCTTCAACCATGACGTGAACATAACCGGAACACGTCCGCCGTTCAAGCGCCCGTCTTTACCCCGCCGCGTCGTTCATCCGCCGCAGCACCTCGGCCGCCGCCCGGCCGGTCTCGTCGACCGGCTCATAGGTCCAGCCATGGAAGGCCCCGCCATAGGGCCGGGCCGCGCCCTGGCGCTCCAGTTCCTGGTGGAACAGCCGGAACTTCAGGCTCTGCCCCTCCATCTTCAGGATGAACACCGGCTTGCCCGTCGAGGCCGCCTCGGTGGCCATGTTGGTGGAGTCCTCCGACACCAGGATGTAGTCGGCCGCCGCCAGGAAGGCGAAATAGGGATTGGGCCCCTCGCCGTCCCAGATGATCCCCGGCAGGTCGCGCAGGCGGGCGGTCAGCAGGGCCCGGGCCGGCTCGGGGGTGCGGCGCGAGAAGGTCATCAGCAGGCTGCCGCCCTCCTGCTCGAGCGGCAACTGGATCTCGTGCGCCATCTGGGCGGCGCGCTCGACCGAGATGTCGAAGGCCTTGGACTTGCCGCCCAGCAGCACCGCCACGCGGGGGCGGGGCAGGGCGTCGATCTGGTCCTTGAACTTCTCGTATTCGCTGGCCAGCCTCTGGCTCGTGACCCGGTGCGGCGAGCCGGTGATCGACAGGATATTGTCGCCGCTCAGGCGGTCGTGCTTGGGCGGGATGACCAGGTCGAACATGTGCGGCGGCACGCGCGGATCCTGGATCTGGACCACGAAGGTCTTGCCGCCCGACCAGCGCTTGGCGCGGATCGACAGGGGCAGGGTGGCGCGGCCGGCGGCGATCCACAGGTCCGGCCAGGGGCCGTTGATGTCGCTCTCGGGGGTCAGCCAGCGGCGGGGGAACCAGTTGAGCCACCAGGGCAGGCGGCCGATCCGGCCGGTCCAGCCGACCCGCTTGATCTCGACGCGGGCGGCGGTCTGGCGGGCCACGGCCTCGGCCAGGCCGACGGCCTGGGCCTCGATGCCGGCGCGCCCGTCCGAAATGGCCCAGATCGTCAGGGGAGATTTTTCGGATGACTGCAACGGATCTCGCCTCAACGCCAAACGCCGTGAAACCGCCTGGGCGGAGTCACGGTGTGGCAGGACTTCATGGCGAAGGTCAGACCGAGCCTAGACCCACTCGACCTTCAGGATTTCATAGGCCTTGATGCCGCCCGGGGTGGTGACCTCGACGACCTCGCCGACCTCCTTGCCGATCATGGCGCGCGACAGCGGCGAGGACAGCGAGATCCGGCCTTCCTTCACGTCGGCTTCGTGGTCGCCGACGATCTGGTAGCGGGCCTCTTCCTCGGTGTCCTCGTCGACGACGCTGACCGTCGCGCCGAACTTCACCTGCTTGCCCGACAGCTTGGACACATCGATGATCTGGGCGCGCGCGACCTTATCCTCGATCTCGGCGATACGGCCTTCGATCCAGCCCTGCCGTTCCTTGGCCGCATGGTACTCAGCGTTTTCCGACAGGTCGCCATGCTCGCGCGCCTCGGAAATCGCGGCGATCACGGCCGGTCGTTCGAGGGTCTTCAAACGCTTCAGTTCATCGTCGAGGGTTTGATAACCCCCGGCGGTCATCGGCACTTTTTCCATTGCGGATTTTAGCTCGGTTCGCCTGGGGAGGAGAGACGTCCCGTCGTTGGCGCTCACGACCGGGGGCTGAGAGGATAAGAGGGGTGTTCACGATAAGCAAGGGGGCGGGCGGGACCATCCGTCCCGCCCGCCCCCAGGGCCGTGCGTTCTTGTCGATCGTTGGCGGGCTCTAGAATTCCTGCCAGTCTTCCTTGACCGCCGTGGCGGCGCCGCCTCGACCGGGGCGGGAGACCGCGGTCGGGCGGGTGCGCGCGGCGGCCGGCGCGGCGGCGCGCACCGGGGCGGCGTCCGAAACCTTGAACCGTCCGACCAGGTTGGCCAGTTCATTGGCCTCGCCCTTGAGGGCGTGGGTGGCGGCGGTGGCCTGTTCGACCATGGCGGCGTTCTGCTGCACCACCTGGTCCATCTGGTTCACGGCGGTGTTGACCTCGTGCAGTCCGGTCGACTGCTCGCTGGCCGAGGCGGCGATCGAGGTGACCAGGGCGTCGATCGAGGCGACCTGGTCGACGATGCGCTGCAGGGCCTCGCCGGTCTGGCCGACCAGGCCGACCCCGGAGCCGACCTGCTGGGTCGAGGTCGAGATCAGGGCCTTGATCTCGCGGGCGGCCTCGGCCGAGCGCTGGGCCAGGGCCCGGACCTCCTGGGCGACGACGGCGAAGCCGCGGCCGGCGTCGCCGGCCCGGGCGGCCTCGACCCCGGCGTTGAGGGCCAGAAGGTTGGTCTGGAAGGCGATCTCGTCGATCACCCCGATGATCTGGCCGACCTGGTTGGACGAGCCTTCGATCTGGGTCATGGCCGCGACGGCCTGGGCGACGATCTCGCCCGAGCGCTGGGCGTCGGCGCGGGCGGTGGCGACCACCGAGGAGGCTTCCTTGGCCCCGGCGGCGGTGCGGCGGACCGTGGCGGTGATCTCGTCGAGGGCGGCGGCGGTCTCTTCCAGGCTGGCGGCCTGCTGCTCGGTGCGGCGCGACAGGTCGTCGGACGCGCCGGCGATCTCGTCGGCCCCGGCGCTGACCGCCTGGGTGGTGGAGGCGATGGCCTTGAGGGCGTCCTGGACCCGCTCGGCGGCGGCGTTGAAGTCGGCGCGCAGCACCTCATAGGCCTCGGCGAAGCGGCCGGTCAGGCGAACGGTCAGGTCGCCCTTGGCCAGGTTGGCCAGGCCGTGGGCCAGGGCCTCGACGGCGTCGGCGCGCTGGCGCTCGGCGACGGCCTCTTCCTGGCTGAACTTGGCGCGGTTGGCCTCTTCCGAGCGGCGGGCGGATTCGGCCTGGTCATTGGCCGAGCGGGCCTCGGCGACGGCGTCCTCGGCCTTGGTGCGGGCCAGGGTCGAGGTGGTGAACATGCTGTTGACGCTGGCGGTGATGGCGATCAGCGCCCCGGCCTCGACGATCAGGATGACGGCGTGGACGATGACCCGGCCCAGGCTGGCCGAGCCGGGGAACACGGCGTCGGGCAGCAGGTAGCTGAGGCCCAGATGGTGCACGGCGACGGTGGCGGCGGCGGCGACGATCACCGTCCAATCGCAATAGACCACCAGCAGGGCCAGGGCGGCGAAATAGGCCATGTGCATGTCGGTCTGCCAGGCGTGGCCGGCGAGGGCGGCGACCAGCAGCGAGACCTGGGCCATCAGGGCCACCCCGGTCAGGGCCCGTCCCATCGAGCCGGCCAGGCCCGCGGCGAGGGTCGACCCGACGGCGACCGCCACGGCGGCGATGGCCAGGCCCAGGATCGGACCGTGCACCGCCAGGCGGGCGGCCAGGGCGACGGCCACCATCACCCAGGTCAGGATGACCACCATCTTGCCGCCGGCTCGCCTCTGGGCGTCCAGGCTGTCGAAGGTGAAGTTCATGACAGGGTCTCCTGTGGCACGGGCGCGCAGACGCCGGCCCGGTCGGGATCAAGGATGAGCAGGGCGCCGGCGGCGCGGGCCCTTTGGGCCAGGGTCGACGGATCGCCCCGGAGAATGAGGATGAAGGGCGAACGGCCCGCGCCGGTCACGTCGCCGGCCGAACCGGCGGCGGCGAAGGCCTGGGCGGGCGACCACCAGGGGGGAAAGATCGCGGCGACGCGCGCCGGATCGCGGGGCGCGGCGTTGACCCCGGCCGCCGCGAACAGGCTGACGATCATGAGCAGGCCCAAGGCGAGACCCTTCAGGACCCCCATGGTCTTGCCATCACGATCGTGTGGAGTGCTCATCGCCGCCTCGTGCCATCACGTCGGGCCGGCGAAAGTCCGGCGACGCTTGCGAGAACAATGGCCGCCGGATCTTTTTCTAAGGTTAAGGTTATCCTGCCGCGACACCTGGCCGCAGGGCCGGGCGAGGCCTTGGCTCAGGCTCAGGCATAGTCGTAGGGGCCGCCGCGTTCCAGGGCCTGGCGATAGGCGGGGCGGGCATGGATCTTCTCGAGGAAGGCCTTGACCCGGGGACGGCCGCCGGCCCCGGCCCGGGCCGCGGCGGCCTCCAGCGGGAAGCTCATCATGATGTCGGCGGCGGTGAAGTCGGGGCCGGCGAACCAGGGGCTCTTGGCCAGCTCGTCGTCCCAATAGTCGATATGGGCGGTCACCTGCGGATCGATGAAGCCCTTTTGCGCCCCGTTGGCGATCGCCTTGACCAGGCCGCGCAGCAGGGCCGGGGCTCGGGTCGGCAGGGCGGTGAACACCAGCTTGAGCAGCAGCGGCGTCATGGCCGAACCCTCGGCATAGTGCAGCCAGTAGGTATAGCGCAGGCGCTCGGCCGTGCCGGCGGCCGGGATCAGCCGACCCTGGCCATGGGTCTCGATCAGATAGTCGATGATCGCCCCGGTCTCGGCGATGATCTTGCCGTTGTCGGCGATGACCGGCGACTTGCCCAGCGGATGGATGGCGCGCAGTTCGACCGGGGCCAGCATGGTCTTGGCGTCGCGCTCATAGCGCTTGACCTCGTAGGGAACCCCCAGCTCCTCCAGCAGCCACAGCACCCGCTGGCTGCGGGAATTGTTCAGGTGATGGACGATGATCATGGGGCGGCTCCGGAGGCTGGCGGCCAGACTCGCACGGCGGGGGGCGCGGTCGTCAAGCTTCAAACCTTGGTGCTAGTCCAGCGGCTGGAGGTCCGGCGCGATCCAGCCGCGCCGGGCCGCGACGCTGAACAGCCGCTCGCGCGACCAGAAGCTCAGCGGCCAGGCCTTGTCGCCCATCGGGGAGGCCAGCAGGCGGGCGACGGCGGCGCTGTCGGAGATCCCGGGCGGCAGGGTCGCGACGAAGGCGCGGATGGCGGCCAGATAGGCCTGGGTGATGGTCTCGTGATAGCCGCCGGCGTCGTCATTCACCCCGCCGACCGCGACATTGTAGGTCTGGATGATGCCCGGCAGGTCGCGCTCAAGGCCGGCGTCGCGGGTGCGGACCAGCCGCAGGGTGGCGGCCAGGTGAGCGGCGTGGGTCCACTGCGCCTTGGGCAGGGAGCGGTCCAGCAGGCCCTCGGTCAGGGCGGCGATTTGGGCGTCGGTGTAGGGGGCGGGTGGTGATTCTAGGCGGGCAAGTTCGGCCTGAACCGCAGCATCCAGGTCGCCCAGAAAGCTGCGGACCGTGGTCCAGACGATCCGTTGCTCAACACCTTCATACTCGTGGCGATAGATGTTCCCGGCCGCCCGGATGCTGCGCCAGTCGATCGCGGGATGGCGCGCGGTGAGGTCATCGGGCAACCGGCGGCAAGCCTCGGAAATGATCTCCAGGCAGCGCGTGGCGGCGTAGAAGGCGATGCGGTCGTGTTCGAAGTCGCTGGCCGACCGGTCACCGACGATCTGGCGGGCGAAGGCGATACTGTCGCGAATATGCAGCAGGACCGCCTCGGTCCTAGAAGGCATAGAGCGCTTCCCGCTCGACCGTCGGACGGATGTGACGGTTCAGGCCGTTGCGGCTGACCACGTCGACGCGTTCGCCGAAGAAGCCCTGGATCAGGTCCTTCAGGCGGGCATAGGCCCAGACGCTGATCGCGGCGTCGGGTGCGAATTCGACCATCACATCAATGTCGCTGCCGGGGCGGGCCTCGTCCCGCGCGACCGATCCGAACAGCGCCGCGCGCGCCACGCCCTGCTGGCGCAGTTCGCCTTCGTGACGCCTCAGGATCTGCAGGGCTTCGTCGCGGGTCATGGGGAAAGGATAGCAGAAACGCCCCGCCCCGTCACAATCGCCCCCGCCGCCCGCCCTTCAGGCGGTCCAGGGCGCGCGGCGCCGGGTCGATCGGGACCGCGGCGGGGCCCGGGACGGGCTTGAGGCCGGCCATGGCCACGATCTTGCGGACCACGGCGGCGATCTCGCCGCAGGCCTTGGCCTTGTCGCGGGCCTTGCGGACGGCGAGCGGGTTGTCGCTGTCCTCGATGGTTTTCCAGGCCGCGTCGATGGCGGCCATCAGCTTGGCTTGCAGGGCCTGGGACCAGGGGATGATCGAGATCTGGGTCATGGCCAGATCATGCGGCCGGTTCGGGCGGCGGGGATAAGAAACGTGCGTTTTTGTTTAGGGAGTTGAATTTGTTGAGGTTTGATTTTGGAGGGGCGGGGATTGAGGCGAGCGGATCCTCCCCCTGATGGGGGAGGTGGCCCGGAGGGCCGGAGGGGGACGTGATCCCACGCCGGCCGACTTCCCCCTCCGTCGGCTTCGCCGACACCTCCCCCGTCAGGGGGAGGATCTCTACCGGCCGACTCGACCAGCCCTGTGGATAACTTCCGCTAGTAGCTCTGCAGCGGCCGCACTTCCAGGGCCTCGGCCGGGGCCGAGGAGATGGCCTGGGCCGCCGCCAGGGCGCCGGCGCTGGTGGTGTAGTAGGGCACCTTCATCATCAGGGCGGTGCGGCGGATCTCGAAGCTGTCTTCCAGGGCCTGCTTGCCCTCGGTGGTGTTGAACACCAGCTGCACGCCGCCGTTCTTCATCACGTCGACGATGTGCGGACGGCCTTCCAGCACCTTCTTGACCAGCTCGACCGTGACGCCCTGCTCGGCCAGATAGGCGCGGGTGCCGACCGTGGACAGCACCTTGAAGCCGGCAGCCTGCAGCAGGCGCACGGGCTCGACGATCCACGGGCGGTCGCTTTCCTTGACCGAGACGAAGGCCGTGCCCTGGCTCGGCAGGGTGACGCCGCCGCCCAGCTGGCTCTTGGCGAAGGCGCGGGCGAAGGCGGGAGCCATGTCGGCCTCGCCCTCGCGCTTCCAGTCCAGGCCCATGACCTCGCCGGTCGAGCGCATTTCCGGGCCCAGGATGGTGTCGACCCCGGCGAAGCGGGCGAAGGGGAACACCGCCTCCTTCACCGCGATATGGTCATAGGGTTTGTCGACCAGGCCGAAGCTGGCGAGGGTCTCGCCGGCCATCAGGCGGGCGGCGATCGCCGCGACGGGCTGTCCAATCGTCTTGGCCACGAAGGGCACGGTGCGGCTGGCGCGGGGATTGACCTCCAGCACATAGATGCGCGGGGCCTCGGAGTGCGGCTCCTCGATGGCGAACTGCACGTTCATCAGGCCGCGCACATTCAGCGCCAGGGCCATCTTGACGGTCTGGCGCTTGAGTTCCTCGATAGTCTCGGCGCGCAGCGAGAAGGGCGGCATTGAGCAGGCGCTGTCGCCCGAATGGACGCCGGCCTCCTCGATATGTTCCAGCACCCCGGCCACGAACACCTCGGTCCCGTCGCAGAGGGCGTCGACATCGACCTCGGTGGCGCGGCTCAGATAGTGGTCCAGCAGGATCGGGTGCTCGAACGAGATCTCGCCGGTATTGGTGATGTAGCGTTCCAGGTGCTCGTGATCGCGGATGATCTCCATGCCGCGGCCGCCCAGCACATAGGAGGGGCGCATCACGAACGGGAAGCCGATCTCGTCGCCCTTGGCGCGGGCCTCGTCCCAGGTGCGGGCGATGGCGTTTTCGGGCTGGGCGATCTCCAGCCCGTCCAGCAGCTGCTGGAAGCGCTCGCGGTCCTCGGCCAGGTCGATGGCGTCGGGGCTGGTGCCGAGGATCGGGATGCCGGCGTCCTGCAGGGCCTGGGCCAGCTTCAGCGGCGTCTGGCCGCCGAACTGGACGATGACCCCGGCCAGCTCGCCCTTGCTCTGCTCGACGGCCAGCAGTTCCAGCACGTCCTCGGCGGTCAGCGGCTCGAAATAGAGCCGGTCAGAGGTGTCATAGTCGGTCGAGACGGTCTCGGGGTTGCAGTTGACCATGATCGACTCGATGCCGATCGCCTCCAGGGCGAAGGCCGCGTGGCAGCAGCAATAGTCGAACTCGATGCCCTGGCCGATGCGGTTGGGACCGCCGCCGAGGATCACCGCCTTCTTGCGGCCGGTGGGCAGGCTTTCGCATTCGGGAACCTGGCCCAGGGCGCCGGTCTCATAGGTCGAATACATGTAGGGGGTGGTGGCGGCGAACTCGCCGGCGCAGCTGTCGATGCGCTTATAGACCGGACGGACGTTCAGGGCCTGGCGGGCGGCGCGCACGGCGGCCTCGGTTCCGCCCGACAGCTTGGCCAGGCGGGCGTCTGAGAAGCCCTGGGCCTTGAGGGCGCGGAAGCCTTGCGCGTCGGTCGGCAGGCCGCCGGCCCGGACCCAGCCCTCCTGGCGAACCAGCTCGGCGATCTGGCGCAGGAACCAGGGCTCATAGGAACAGGCGGCGTTGACCTCCTCGACGCTCAACCCGTGGCGGAAGGCCTGGGCGATGACGCGGATGCGGTCGGGGGTCGGCATGCCCAGGGCGCGGATCACCGCGGCCTTGCCGTTGTCGGGATCGTCGGCGCCGTGGATCTCGATCTCGTCAAAGCCGGTCAGGCCGGTTTCCAGGCCGCGCAGGGCCTTCTGGACGCTTTCCTTGAAGGTGCGGCCGATGGCCATCACCTCGCCGACCGACTTCATGGCGGTGGTCAGGTGCGGCTCGCTGCCCGGATATTTCTCGAAGGCGAAGCGCGGGATCTTGGTGACCACATAGTCGATCGAGGGCTCGAACGAGGCCGGGGTCGCGCCGCCGGTGATGTCGTTCATCAGCTCGTCCAGCGTGTAGCCGACGGCCAGGCGGGCGGCGACCTTGGCGATCGGGAAGCCGGTGGCCTTCGAGGCCAGGGCCGACGAGCGCGACACCCGCGGGTTCATCTCGATGACCACCATGCGGCCGTCGGCGGGATTGACCGCGAACTGCACGTTGGAGCCGCCGGTCTCGACGCCGATCTCGCGCAGGACCGCGATCGAGGCGGCCCGCATCCACTGATATTCCTTGTCGGTCAGGGTCAGGGCCGGGGCGACGGTGATGGAGTCGCCGGTGTGGACGCCCATCGGGTCGATGTTCTCGATCGAACAGACGATGATGCAGTTGTCCGCCTTGTCGCGG
>NZ_PEGG01000053.1 GCF_002737765.1 Caulobacter sp. B11
CGAGCCCGTCCATGCGCGGCATGTGAATATCATCAGGATCGCATCCAGGCCTCGGTCTCCCAGCTCTCCAGGGCCTTGGCGCGGTCCTCGCCATCCGCAATACACCCCAGGGGGCTAAGCATCGCCTCCAGAACGTGCGGTTGATGGCGTTGTCATCGACGATCAGAATCCTCGCCCCGCGCCGCTCGGGGAGGACAGTGTCGCGACGGGCAAGGCCGGCGCGTAGCGATCGGGCCGGCACGGCGGGGAACGGCACGTCGAAGGTGAAGCAGGTCCCGCCGCTGGGCCTGCCCGCCCAGTCAATGGCGCCGCCCATCAGGGTGACCAGCTCGCGGCAAATGGCCAGGCCGAGGCCGCTGCCGCCGGCGCGCCGCGTGGAGGAGCTGTCGACCTGAATGAAGCGCTCGAAGACCTGAGCGCGGCGATCCTCGGGAATGCCGCCGCCGCTGTCGATCACGTCGCCGCGCAGCCCGGCTTCATCGCCCGAGATCCTCACCTCGACGCCGCCCGTGTCGGTGAACTTGATGGCGTTGGACATCAGGTTGCTCAGCACCTGGGTGAAGCGGGTCTCGTCGCCCTCACGCCAGCCGCGGACCTGGGGCGCCACGTCCAGGCTGAAGGTCAGGCCCCTATCCTGGGCCAGGCCGGCATAGAGCTGACGCAGGCTGTCGGTCACGGCGCCGAGATCGAAGGGCGCCCGACGGATCTCCATCCGCCCCGCCTCGATCTGAGACACGTCCAATATGGCGTTGATCACCTGCAACAAGGAACGCCCGGAGTCCTGGATCACCTTCAGCCGGTCCCGCTGGTTGTCGCTCAGCACGTCGCCGCCCATGGCCTGGGCCATGCCGAGGACGCCGTTCAGCGGTGTGCGGATCTCGTGGCTCATGGTTTCCAGGAACTGGGTCTTCACATGGCTGGCGGTCTGGGCGGCCGTGGCTAGGTCTTGGGCCTCGGTCTTCAGTCGGCGGTTCTCGCGCAGCTCGCCCTCGAGCTTGCGGTTGAGGGCCTCGGAGGCCACGCGGGCTCGCAGTTCGCGCGTCACCGCGCCGTTCATCAGGGTCGACATGCCCAGGGCCGTGAAGGCCCCAGCCACCCCGATGAATCCGTACTGGGCGACCGTGTCGCCCGGCGCATCGCGCGCCATCAGAAACAGGCTGATCAGCGCGGCGAAAGCACTGGCATAGGCTACGCGCGGGCTCGGCGCGGTGGTGGCGAAGACCAAGGCCAGGAGCACGAAATAGACTAGCTTGGCCGCCTCGAAATGCACCGCCTGATAGGCAGCGACATTGGCCAGGAACAGGGCGTTGACCGCCAGGGCGGCGACTTCCAGGCCCGTCAGGCTGGTCGGCCTGCGCGCCAGCCGACGCCAAAGATAGAGGCTCAGCACCGCCGCCGTCAGCGCCAGGCCTTCGAGAACAACCAGGACGAGGCCGTGTTCATAGAAGGGGTGTGAAAAGCTGATCAGGGCGTAATAGCCCGCCGCGGCGATCAGATAGCCGCGAAGGATCGGGATCCTGACGGCGACGACTTCCTGATCCGGGATGGCGTCCAGCTTGGCGACCGACTGCATAGCGGTTTCAGGACCTCGTGACGTGCCGTCGAAGGCTAGGCGCGTGAGCTTAACCTGCTGTTGAAGCTAGCCCTTTCCAGGGCTTAGGATCCGCCTTGAGGCTGCGGCAGATTGCCGCGAACGCCTGGGCGGGGCGCGCCAGGCGGCGCCGCCTGGCGCCTTTGGATGGCCGGAACAGCCTTCGCGCCTTAATCTGTCAAGGCGGGTCTGGCGACGAATGGGACTGTTTGTGGCATGCCTCATGTCATAGGATTCGACCGTCAGCAGCCGGGGGAACAGGCGCATGGACTACAGGCTCTATGGCATGCCGGGCTCGCTCTACACGGCCAAGGCCCGGTCCTATCTGATCAAGCAGGGCGTGCCGTTCGAGAACCGGGCGGCGGGCGAGGCGCGGTTCATGGAGACCATAGCGCCGGCCGTGGGGCGGTGGATCATTCCCGTGCTGGAGGCCCCCGACGGGGCCTTGATCCAGGACGGGGCCGAGATCATCGCCGCCTTCGAGGCGCGCGGCGACCAGCGCTGGCCGGCCTATCCTACCACGCCGCGTCACCGGGTCATCGGTCAGGTGTTCGAGCTGTTCGGCGGCGAGGGCCTGCTGCGTCCGGCCATGCACTATCGCTGGAACTTCGACGAGACCAACCAGCCCTTCATCGCCCGCGACTTCGCCGCCGCCCTGGCCCGGGTGCGTCGCGGGAGGCCGCCGGCCAGCGCTTCGAGGGCGCCGCGCGCCGCATGCGCAAGGCCATGGCCGGCTTTGGCGTCAACGAGCAGAGCATCCCGCTGATCGAGGCGGCCTATGAGGAATTCCTCGACCTGTTCGACGCCCACCTGGCCCACGCGCCCTACCTCCTGGGCGGCCGGCCGACCATCGGCGACTACGGGCTGATCGGGCCGCTGTTCGCCCACCTGGCCCGCGATCCCTATCCCAGCCTGCTGATGAAGCGCCGGGCTCACCGCGTCTGGCGCTGGGTCGAGCGGATGAACAGCGCCGACCTGGATTCCGCCGAGTACGGCTGGCCGGCCCCGAGCTGTTCGCCGACGACGGCGTGCCCGACACCCTGGCGGCCCTGCTGGCCTTCGTGGCCCGCGACTACCTGCCCGAGGTGCGCGCCTATGTGGCCTACGCCGACCAATGGCTGGCCGAGCGGCCGGACCTCGTCGCGGGAACCAATGGCCTGGCCGACCCGGGCCAACGGGCGATCGGCAAGACCGGCCTGACCTGGCGCGGCGTCGAGATCGAGGTCGCCGTCATGCCCTACCGCCTCTATCTGCTGCAGAAGGTCCAGGCCGCCGCCGCCTCGCCGGATGGCGAGGGTCGGGTCCTGCTGGAGCGGGTCGGGCTTGGCGACCTGCTGACCCTGACCACACGCCGCCCGGTCGAACGCCTGGGCCATCAGGAGGTGTGGGGCGACGCGAGGCGTTGAGCCTTAACCGCGCTTGGCAACGGCCTGTTCAGCCGTCCGAGCTTGAATGGCGGGATGAGCAAGGCGGCCAAACCCGAGAAGAGCGACAAGAAGGCCAAGGGCAAGCCGGCGGTCGCGGGCCCCAGGCCGCGCTCGGCGGAGCGGGATTTTTGGGTCTTCGCTTGCGGCATCGGCTCGCTGTTCATCGTCCTGGCGACCCTGGGACCCAAATAGGCCCGTCGGGCCGCGGTGCTTCCCAGATCTTGACCCCGGCGCCTTCAGCAGAACTGGGGGGCCGCGCCGGTTGTTTCGCCGCGCCGCGGCGCCACATGCCAGTTATGCGCCGCCGCGCGGCGCTTCTTCCACAAGGACGGCCTTTCATGCCCACGCTTTTCGACCCGCTGCGCCTCGGCGACCTGGACCTGCCCAACCGCGTGATCATGGCGCCCCTGACCCGCCTGCGCGCCGGTCCCAGCCAGATCCCCAATTCGATGATGGCCGAATACTACCGTCAGCGCGCCGGGGCCGGCCTGATCATCAGCGAGGGCGTGCCGGTCTCGCCCCAGGGCGTCGGCTATGCCGGCGTGCCCGGCATCTGGTCGCAAGAACAGGTCGAGGGCTGGAAACAGGTCACCCAGGCCGTCCACGCCGAGGGCGGCCGCATCTTCATGCAGATCTGGCATGTCGGCCGGATCTCCGACCCGTCCCTGCTCCACGGCGAGACCCCCGTCGCCCCCAGCGCCATCGCGGCCAAGGGCCATGTCAGCCTGCTGCGGCCCGAGCGGCCCTATGGCACGCCGCGCGCCCTGAGCACGCAAGAGGTCCAGGGCGTGGTCGAGGACTTCCGCCGCGCCGCCGCCAACGCCAAGGCCGCCGGCTTTGACGGCGTCGAGTTGCACGGCGCCAATGGCTATCTGCTCGACCAGTTCCTGCAGGACGGCTCCAACCAGCGCACCGACCAGTATGGCGGCTCGATCGAGAACCGCGCCCGCCTGCTGCTGGATGCGACCGACGCGGCGATCTCGGTGTTCGGTCCCGGCCGGGTCGGGGTTCACCTGGCCCCGCGCGCCGATTCCCACAGCATGGGCGATTCCGACCTGGCGGCGACCTTCGGCTATGTGGCCAGGGAACTGGGCCGGCGCGGCATCGCCTTCCTCTGCGCCCGCGAATATGCCGGCGACGACAGCCTGGGCGTGGCCCTGAAGGCGGCGTTCGGCGGCGTCTATATCGCCAACGAGAAGTTCAACGCCCAGACGGCCCAGGCGGCGGTCAGCAGCGGCCAGTACGACGCCATCGCCTTCGGCAAGGCCTTCATCGCCAATCCCGACCTGCCCGAACGCCTGAAGACCGGCGCGGCGCTGAACCCCTGGGACGCCTCGACCTTCTACGGTCCCGACGAGAAGGGCTATACGGACTATCCGGCTTTGGGCGCGGTTAGAGAGCCGGTCACGGTGTGAGCGGGGCTTCAGATCCTCCCCCAGAGGGGGAGGTGGCCCGGAGGGCCGGAGGGGGAAGTATGGCGGTCTCTCTGCGACTCCCCCCTCCGGCCTTCGGCCGCCTCCCCCTTCAGGGGGAGGATCTGCGCGCGAGCCGCCCCTAAGCCTTCTGGTTCAGCGTGATCGCTGTCGCATTGTCCCGGTAGGCGGCGCCGCGCCCGGCGCTGGGGCCGTAGCCCGAGGCCTGGGGGCGCTGGTCGGCGACTTCGTTGGCGATGGCGCGGACCAGGCCTTCGGTGACGGTCTTGGCGGCGGCGACGGCGCGGCCCTGGCGGGCCAGGACGGCGTCGAAGGCCTCGGTGGCGCGGATCAGGCGGTGACGGCGCTCGAGGCTGGCCGAGGCGATCAGCTGGACATTGGCCCGCACCCGCGCCGACTCGTGGCGGTACAGATTGGCCAGGCGCGCGGTTTCCTGCAGATAGGGCACGGCGTCCTGCGGCCGGCGGGCCTCGAAGGCGGTGGCCTCCTTGGCGATCAGGTCGGTCAGGCGCTCGGTCAGGATGATCAGCTGCTCGACGCGATCATCGGGGTCGGTGGCGGCCAGGGTCATAAGCTTACTCCTTGAGACCTTGCATCTTCAGCATCTCGCGCTGGACGGTGTCGGCCAGGCCGACGCCGCCGGCCTTGGCGACTTCCTTGGCCATGGACTCGGTGAGCAGCGACTTGAACATTTCCTCGCCCTGGCCGCCGCCGAACGGTTCGGAGGTCTTCACCCCCTCGAACATCGACTGCATCATCACCGACAGGAACGAGGCCTCGAACTTCTGGGCCGTCTCGCCGATCTTGCCGCGGCGGGCCAGGTCCTGGGTGCTGGAGGCGAGGGCGGCCTTGGCGGTGTCGATCACCGGGGCGCCATCGAGACGCCGGCCCCGAGGGCCGAGAGGGCGAACAGAGGGGTCATCACATCACCTCGATGTCGGCTTGCAGGGCCCCGGCGGCCTTCACCGCCTGCAGGATGGAGATCATGTCGCGCGGGTGACCCCCAGGGCGTTGAGGCCGTTGATCAGGCTCTTCAGCGAGGCGCCGCCGCCCAGGGTCAGCAGCTTGCGGCCCTTTTCCTCGTCGACGCTGACGGCCGACTGCGGGACGACCTTGGTCTGGCCCTGGCTGAACGGGGCCGGCTGGCTGACGGCGGGGGTTTCCTGCACCGAGATGGTCAGGTTGCCCTGGGCGATGGCCACCTGGCTGATGCGGACGTCGTCGCCCATGACGATGACGCCGGCCACCTCGTCGATCACCACCTTGGCCGGGCCGTCGGGCTCGACCTCGAGGTTCTCGACGGCGGTGATGAAGCTGATCATGTCCATGCCGGCCGGCGGACGCACGGCGACGATGGTCGGGTTCTGGGCCTGGGCGCTGCGCGGGAACTTGCCGTTGATGGCGTCGGCGATGCGGCGCGAGGTGGTGAAGTCGGGATTGCGCAGGGTCATGCGCAGCTCGCCCATATTGACCATCTGAAAGCCGGTCTCGCGCTCGATGATGCCGCCGGCGGCGATCCGGCCCGCGGTCGGCACGCCCTTGGTGACGGACGAGCCCGAGGCCCCGCCGGCCGAGACCGAGCCGGTCTGGACCGTGCCCTGGGCCACCGCATAGGTCTGGCCGTCGGCGCCTTGCAGGGCGGTGACTAGCAGGGTGCCGCCCAGCAGGCTCTTGGCGTCGCCCAGGGTCGAGACATTGACGTCCAGCTTGGCGCCCGGCGCCGAGAACGGCGGCAGGTTGGCCGTGACCATGACGGCGGCGGTGTTCTTGGTGTTGAGGTTGCCGTCGCGGACATTGACGCCCTGGCGCTCGAGCATGGCCTCCAGGCTCTGCTTGGTCATCGGCGCGTTGCGCAGGCTGTCGCCCGAACCGTTCAGGCCCACGACGATGCCGTAGCCGATCAGCTGGTTGTCGCGCACGCCCTCGAAGGCGACGATGTCCTTGATCCGCGACTTGGCCCAGGCCGGGCTGCCCAGAAACGGCGAGGCCGTGAGGGCGGCGGCGGTCAGGACCAGGCCGAGCAGAGAGCTGAAGAATGAACGACGCATGGAGTTCCTGCACCCGGGGCATATCCCCGCCACGCCCCATGCCAGAACCGGGCCACGAAAAAGTGCAATGAATTCAGTGTCGCGAGGGGGGTATCCTGCCGCCGTCACGCTGGTTCGGCAGATTCTGCCCGGCATTAACCATACCGCAAGCGCCCTGGCCGAAGATGGCCTCAAATCGGGGATAGTGACTCCCCTTTTCGAGCGCGTGGAGCTGTCGGCGATGAAGGTTTCGGGCACGGGAGGCGTGGGGGCGACTGGCGCGTCGCGGGCGCGGGCCAGCGGCGGCGGCGCGGGCTTTTCCCTGCCTTCGGTCAACGCCGCCAGCGGCGCGGCCAGCGTCGCCCAGGCCGGCGGCGTGGCGGGCCTGGGCTCGCTGGACGCCCTGCTCGCCCTGCAGGGCGCGAGCGATCCGCTGGAGCGCAAGCGCCGCGCGGTGCGACGGGCCGACGACATCCTCGACCTGCTGGACGCCATGAAGATCGCCATGCTCGATGGCGAGGTGACCACCGGCACGCTCGAACAGCTCAAACGCACGGTGCGCCAGCACCGCGAGGCCACCGACGATCCGAAACTGGAGTCGGTGCTCAACGAGATCGAAACCCGGGCGGCGGTCGAGGCCGCAAAGCTCGAACAGGCCCAGCGCGGCTAGGCGGCGGCGATGGACAGGTCCGCGCCCGATCCGGCTTCGGCCCGCGAGACGCCTCCACCCAAAAGGCGAGCAGGCTTCCAGGGCGCCGTTTCACGCGAGCGACGTCCGGTTGAACGCCCCGCTCACGCGACGTTCATTGAACGACTCCATTCTTTTGGTATAAGCACCCCCGCCTGATCAGGGCGGAGTTCATCGGGGCGTGAGGCGTTAATGCAAACGGCCAGTGTTCTTAATGTACCGGGATCGTATCGTCCTTCCGAGGACGAGCCGTTCATGAACGAGCGCCAGCTTGAGTATTTCAAGCTGAAGCTTCTGGCGTGGAAAGATGAAATCCTTCGCGAATCTCGCGAAACGGTTTTCGCATCTCCAGGCCGAGACTGAAAACCATGCCGACCTCGCCGATCGTGCGTCGTCGGAAACCGACCGTGCGCTGGAATTGCGCACCCGCGATCGCCAGCGGAAGCTCATCTCCAAGATCGACCAGGCTCTGCGCCGCGTCGAGGATGGCTCCTACGGCTATTGCGAAGAGACCGGCGAGCCGATCGGCCTGGCCCGGCTGGACGCCCGTCCAACCGCCACGCTGAGCCTGGAAGCCCAGGAGCGCCATGAGCGCCGCGAACGGGTCCACCGCGACGACTAAAGCGTCGCGTCCCTGATGTGTTTTTCAAACGGCCCCGTGTGCGAACGCGGGGCCGTTTTTCATGGCGGCGCGCCGGTTCGAACGTCCTTCACCACAAGGTCTTGGCCGCCCGGTCAGGCCAGTCGCGGTCATAGGTTTCGCCGCCGACCTCACCGGCCGTCACCGCCGCCAGCATGGCGCCGGGGGAGGGGATGGTCCTGGGGTCGACCTGGCTTTCGGCCTTCCACAGGCCTGAGCGGACGATGGCCCGGGCGCACTGGAAATAGGCCTCGACCACGGTGATCACCAATGCGGTGCGCGGGGCCTTGCCGTCGATGGCGAGGCTGTCGAGCAGGGCCGGATCGGCGCTGATCACGGCCGGCCGTTGACCCGGAAAGTCGTTCCCGAGCCGGGAAATCAGGAACAGCAGCGCCACGCGCGGGTCGCGCACCACGTTGCGCAGCGTATCGAGGCGGTTGTTGCCGCGCCGGTCGGGCAGGATCAGGGTCCTGGGATCGGCGATCCGGACAAAGCCGGGCCTGTCGCCGCGCGGGCTGCAGTCCAGGCCCTCGGGCCCGACCGTCGCCAGGGCCACGAAGGGCGAGGCCTCGATCAGGGCCCGGTAGTCGTCGGTGATGTGGTCGGCCACCTTGACGGTCGAGGCCGGGCCGGCGTCTCGTCATAGATCGCTTCGAGGTCCGCGACGCTGGCGATGATGGTCATGGGCGACTCCCGCGTGAGAGCGCCACCCTACCAGCCGTCGCCAAGCTTGACCTGCGCGAAACGTCCCCCTGGACCCGGGCCGGCCCCGGTCAGATCAGGGCGCGGGTCGCCAGGGCGCAGGCCTCCGCGAGGCGCTTGGGCGAGATCGGCTTGTCGACCACCATCTTCGACCGGCCCTCGATCAGGTCGGCGTTGCCGGTGACATAGACGACGGGAATCGGCCCGAGCCGCGCCTCGATCGCCGCCACGGCCTCGATCCCGGTGCCGCCGACGATGCGGTAGTCGGCCGTGATCAGATCGGGGGGGCGGCGCATGGCGCAGACCAGCGCCTGTTCCGGACTTTCGGCAATATCGAAGCTATCGAAGCCTTGCTCCTCGAGCAGGGCCTCCACCTCCATCGCGATGAGTATCTCATCCTCGATGATCAAGGCATGTCGATGGGACATGTGCACTGTAAGCCGCCGTTGAAAAAGTCGTCCCTGACGTGATTAGGACCGCATGATTCCGCTGCACGCCAACGATTTCTGCAGGCTGGCTTCACGAATTCGTCAAGCGTCCAACGTCACTGCTGAGCGTGGCGCCGCGCCATGCCCGTTTCGCCTTCCGTTTCGGGAAGCGTCACCAGGTGAACACTTGCCATCACTTGGCGGGGGCGGACCTTAAGTGAACATTGTTCTGGTAAAACAGGATGGCTTGCCTCCCCGCCGCGAAATTGCGTTATGCAGGGCGAAAAGTCCGGCAGGAGCTCCCATGTCCATCATCCTCACCGAAAAGCGCGGCCACATCGCGATTTTGACCTCAACCGTCCCGAGGCCATGAACGCCCTGGGCGCGCCGGGCGACGGCGACCAGGTGGCCGCGGCCTGCGAGGCGATCAATGACGATCAGGAGATCCGCTGCGTGATCCTGACCGGCG
>NZ_PEGG01000054.1 GCF_002737765.1 Caulobacter sp. B11
GGAGGGAGGGCCTGCGCCGCCTGGGTCCGTCGCCGATCCACCGGTTGGGCTGGGCGCCGGTGAAGCTGGCCCTGGCGGCGCGCGGCGAGGCGGGCTGACCCCTGTCGGTTTGACCCCTGGCGAACGGTCCATCGCCCGACCCGACTCTAGGCCGCCCTGCGGCGCCGTTTGATCACCGGCCCCAGATCATAGTCCAGCCGCAACAAGCCCCCCTCCAGGGCCTCGATCTGGCGTAGCACCAGGCCGCGCGGCGCGGCGGCGTCGTGCTGAAACAACGGCCGCCCGCCGCCCAGCAACAGCGGAACGACGAACAGCTCCAGTCCGTCCAGCCCGCCCGCCGCCAGCAAGCCGGCCAGCAGGGTGGGGCCGCCGATCACCCGGACATCACGGCCGGGCAGGTCCCTGAGATGGGCGACCAGTTCGGCCAGGCCCTGGCGCCAGAAGGCCGCCTCGCCATAGCGGCTGGTCCCCGGGCCCGAGGTCACCACCCAGCCGCGCTTGCCGGGATAGGGCCAGCCGGCCCCCAGCTGCGGCAGCTGGTCATAGGTGCGCCGGCCCATGACCACCGTATCGACCCTCTCGAACCGCTCGACCAACGCCGCGTCAGCGGCGGCGTATGGAGCCAGCCAGTCGGCGCCGCCCTGGGCGTCCGCCGCCAGGCCGTCGAGACTGCAGGCCATGTATCCCCTTATCGCCACCCGTCCGCCCTCCCGTTCGATCGCCCCACAATGCGAAACAAAAAGGGAACGACAACAAGAAAAACGCCGATCTCGCCTCGGCCACCTTGACGTCGCCGCGCCTGGCCGATCCCATCCAAACAAGCGTTCGACACAGAAGCCGCGCGGGAGCGATCACATGGCCTACACACCCTTCGACCTGACCGGCCGCGTGGCCCTGGTGACCGGCGGCAATCGCGGCATCGGCCTGGGCATGGCCAGCGCCCTGGCCCAGGCCGGGGCCGACGTGGTCATCTGGGGCTCCAACCCCGAGCGTAACCAGGCCGCCGAGATCGAACTTCTCAAGCACGGCGTGCGGGTCAAGGCCCAGACGGTCGACGTTTCGGACGAGGCCCAGGTGCGCGAAGGCATGGAAGAGGCCGTGGCCGCCATGGGCCGCGTCGACTCGGTGTTCGCCAATGCGGGCGTCGGCTTCGGCTCGCCGTCCTTCGTCGACATGAGCACCGAGACCTATCGCAAGATCCTGGCGGTCAATCTGGACGGCGTGTTCTTCACCTTCCGCGAGGCCTGCCGCCACATGGTCGAACGGGCCAAGAGCGGCGATCCCGGCGGCTCGATCATTGGCGTCGCGTCGCTGGCCGCCATCGAGGGCGCGGCTCGCAACGAGGCCTATGCCGCCACCAAGGGCGCGGTGATCTCGATGATGAAGTCGGTCGCCGTGGAACATGCGCGCTTTGGCGTTCGCGCCAACGCCATCCTTCCGGGCTGGATCGCCACCGACATGACCCAGGGCGCCCAGGACAATCCGGCCTTCGCCGACAAGGTGATCCCGCGGGTTCCGGCCCGGCGCTGGGGCCAGCCGGCCGATTTCGGCGGCATCTCGGTCTATTTGGCCTCCGACGCCTCGAGCTATCACTCGGGCGACACCTTCGTGATCGACGGCGCCTACTCCATCTTCTAGCCGCCGGCGATCGGCAAAACTGGACTCCGCGGACCATTAAAACCCCTTGTACAGAGGGGACTTGCGGGCCGTGAGGGTTGGTGAGACAGTTTCCTCGCGGGGCAGCATCGACGTCAGATCGGCGCGCCCGGCGAGGAAACGACGGACATGAACGCTCAAGACAGCGTCGGCTTGACGCCTCAGCGCGGCCTCCTGGCCCTGATCGCCCTGGTCCTGGCCGGCATGGCCGGCTGTTTCTGGACGGCCGAGGTCAATCCCGAATCGATGATCGACTGACCGGAGCCGGCGCGCGGGGCCTGACCTCGCGGCATGCTTGCGGAGGCCGAGGCGCCCCGCCCATCCTTCTGAAAAATCGGGAGGACCTACCATGACCATCCACACGCCGCTGTGCGACCTGCTGGGGATCACCCACCCCATCCTGCTGGCGGGCATGGGCGGGGTGTCCTACGCCCCCCTGGCGGCGGCGGTGTCCAACGCCGGCGGCTATGGCGTTCTGGGCATGGCCGGGACCACGCCCGACTTCATCGCCGACCAGATGCGCCAGGTGCGCGAGCTTACCGACAAGCCGTTCGGGGTCGACCTGCTGGCGGCGGCGCCCGAGGCCCTGACCGCCAGCGTCGAGGTCATCATCAAGGGCGGGGCCAGCAGCTTCATCGCCGGCCTCGGCGTGCCGACGGCCATCATCGCCCGGCTGAAGGACGCGGGTCTGAAGGTCATGGTCGTCTGCGGCGCGGTCAAGCACGCGGTCAAGGCGCAGGAGGCCGGCTGCGACGCGGTGATCTGCCAGGGCGGCGAAGGCGGCGGCCATACCGGCCTGGTCGGCACCCTGCCCCTGGTCGCCCAGGCGGTCGAGGCCGTCGAGATTCCGGTCATCGCGGCCGGCGGCCTGCATGACGGCCGGGGCCTGGCCGCGTCCCTGGCCCTCGGCGCCCAGGGCGTCTGGATGGGCACCCGCTTCATCGCCTCGACCGAGGCCCATGCGGGCGACCTCTATCGCGAGGCGATCCTGGCCGCCGCCGACGAGGACACCATCCGCACCCGCTGCTATTCGGGCAAGCCGATGCGGGTCAAGAAGAACCCCTATGTCGACGACTGGGAAGGCCGCCCGGCCGACATCCAGCCCTTCCCCGCCCAGGCGATGATCAGCATCCGGGCCGGAGCCCTGGGCGGCATCGGCGGCCAGATCGACGGGCTCGACGCCGACAAGTCCTGCTTCGCCATGGGGCAGAGCGCCGGGGGGATCCACGACGTCCTGCCCGCCGGCCAGATCGTCGCCAACATCATCGCCGAGGCCGAGGCCTCGATCGCCCGGGTGGCGGCGCTGCGCCGATAGGGTCGCTACCGGGTCTCGACCTCGGGTAGCAGGCGGTGGAAGTGGGCCTCGACCTGGCCGTAGCATTCACAGGCCCTGCGCTCGAGGCGGGACCTGTCGATGATCTCGATACGGCCCCGTCCGGTGCGGATCAGGCCGTCCGCCTGCAGCGCGCGCGCCACGGCCGTGACCGTGGTGCGCTGCACGCCCAGCATGTCGGCCAAAGCCTCCTGGGTCAGGCGAAGGGTCGTGTCATTGGCGCGGTCATGGGCCGACAGCAGCCAGCGGCAGCAGCGCTGGTCGATCGTGTGCACGGCGTTGCAGGCGGCGGCCTGCATCATCTGGGCGATCAGGGCGTCGGCATAGCGCGAAAACAGGTCCGACAGGGCGCGGCTGCGCAGCTTGGCCTCTTCCAGTCGGGCGGTCGGGATGGTGAAGGCGTCGCCGGCGATCCTGACCACGGCCCGGCCATAGGCGGGCTTGAAGCCGGCGCTGACGATGCCGCCCAGCGCCCCCTCGCGCCCCACCGAGGCGACCTCGATCTCCTGGCCGTCGCGGGTGATGACCTGGAGCGAGACCATGGTCGAGAAGCAGGGGAAGAAGGTGGTGTGGACATCCTCGCCGACATCGAACAGCACCGCCCCCTGCGCCAGGGACACCTGGCTCAGATAGGGCTTGAGGGCGCCCACGTCGTCGGCGCGCAGCGCCGAGAGCAGTCGGTTGGCGAAGTGGGCCAGCCCCGCGCCGCGAGGCGAGCCGGGGGAAGCCGGTTCGGCGTTGTCTGGCATGGCGGTCTCCCTTGACGGCGAAGCTTCCCCTCAAGAGCGCGCGGCTGGCCGGACGGTTTCATTCGACGCGGTGAAGCTTCTGGGTCAGGCTCGGAACGTCCTCTGGAAAGGAGCCGCCGATGGCCGCCGGAAAGATCGTTCTGCAGCGCCTGAGCCAGTACAGCGCCCTGTGGTTGGGGAGTTTCCTGGTGATGCTCGGCCTGGCGGCCGGCGCCAGTCTGGTCGGGAAGATCGACATCGTGACGGTCGCTGACGCCCTTCTGCCGGGGGCCTTCGTCCTGCTGGGCGCCGCGACCGTGGTCGCCATCGTGGCGACAGCGGTGTCGCCGGCGGGTCTGGGCGCCAAGAGCCTGGTCACCGCCCTCGCCTTGCTTCTGGTCCTGCCGCTGCTCTGGGCGCCCGTCCTGGCCATCCTGACGGTGGCGGCCCTGGATGGCGCGGTGATCGAATACTCCACCGCCTATGCCGGCTTCCGCATCGCCGTCAGCCAGCTGATCTACCCGCTGGTCGCGCAGGTCGCGGAGGGCTCGATGCTGGCGACGGCCTGGGCGGGCTTCCAGGTCCTGGCCTCGATCATTGGCTTCCTGGCCTCGGCCGTGCAGGTCTGGCGGGTGGTCAAGGGGATGCTCGCGGGGCGCTTGGAGCTGACCGAAGGCTAGGACAGCGGAGACCCTAGCCCAGAAAGGTCGGCTTGAGCAGTTCGCCGCTGTCGTCTTGAAAATGCATGTGCACCGGTAGACCCACGCCGGAAGCCTGCTGCGCCAGCCGGACGGCGGCGGCCTGGGCCAAGTCGCGGGTCGGATAGCGCCCGACCCTTAGATGGTCGCCGATGATGGACCAGACTTCACCAACGCGAACCACGCCATAATGCACTTCGGTCATGAAGACCTCCCTGAGCCGAGGGGCTCGTGCGTTATCCACAGCCTCTTCCTTAACCAAGGCGATCGCAAGGCCGAAGTGGCGAGGCGGTTTCGCCTGCGGCGCGCGCGGCCGTGACAGGGACGTCGGCCTAGTCAATATTGCGACCATGCGCCGTCTCGCCCTCACCATCCTGCTGGTCTTCGCCGCCGCCTCGGCCCACGCCCAGGACCGCGCGCCCGCAGAGCGCCAGACCCTGCTCGACCTGGCCTATGTGATCGGCGAGAGCCATGCCCTGCGCCAGGCGTGCAAGGGCGCCGATGACCAGTACTGGCGATCACGCATGGTGCGCCTGACCGAGGTCGAGCAAGCCGACCAGGGCTTCGACGCCCAGATGCGCGAGCGATTCAACACCGGCTTCGCGGCCAAGCAGGGGGAATATCCCACCTGCGACTCCGCAAGCCGCCTGGCAGAGCGTCAGTCGGCGGTTCGCGGCCAGGCCCTGGCGGCTGAACTGTCCCGCTCGGTGCGCCTGTCCAGCGATCCCGGCCTGCCCCCCGGGGCCGAAGCCCCCGAGATCTCAGCCCAGTAAGGCGCCGACGCCCGCTCCTAAGGGTTGGCGGCTTCCAGGCCTTCCGCATCGCTCTGGGCGGTCCAGGCCAGCGCGGCGCGGTCCATGACCAGGGTCTTGTCCGACAGGGCGCTGGCCATCAAGCCCGGCGGCTTGGCCGGCGGCGGCGCGGCGCCGCGCGGCCAGCCTTCATGCAGTTCGACCGCCGTCACCTCGACCGCCCCCGGCCCGTCGGCGGTGAAGCTCAGCGTGACGCCGTTGGGATCGGGCGCATGGTACTGCAGGGTCGACCATTGGCCCGGCGCGCTGTCCAGCTTTAGCGGACGGCCATTGAGACGCGCCTCGTTGAGCGGGCCCGAGGGCTTGACCCGCACGGTCAGCACCTCGGCCCCGGGCGTTGGGGTGACGCGGATCAGCAGGCGGTCGCCCGCCTTCTGGATCACCAGCCCGGGGCCCTCGATCGGCACGTCGCGGGTCGGGGCCATCCAGACCGGATCGCGATAGAGCGGCGGATAGGGACGCTGCACGGGCTTGGCGCCGCCGTCTTCGAGGGTGACCCGGCTCCAGGCGTCCAGGCGACTGGCCGGCGCGACCCGCCAGGCCTCGCCTGTCGACAGGTCGGCCAGATGGCTGGCGCTGGTCAGGCGCGGCCGAACGGCTGTCCCATCCGACAGGAGGCCGTAGGCGATCAGGCCAACACCGAGACCCGCCGCCACGCCGGCGCTGATCTTCGCCCAGCGCGATCCGGCGAAATCATAGGCCAGCGGCAGCAGGGCCGGCGTTGCCAGCAGGGCGAAGACCGCCAGGATGGCCGGCTCGCCGAGACCCAGGCCCGCGAACACCCAGGCTCCCCAGGCGCCCAGTTGGGCGGTGACGAGGATGGCCGCCAGGGCGACAAATCCGGTCAGGACCATGGCGATGCGCCGGTCGCGCGTCCCGCCCACGGCGGTCACCAGGGCGCAGGTGAGGCTGGCGGCCAATAGGGGCCAGGCGAGCATCACCGATCCGCCGGGCGCCAAGGCCTGTACGGCGACGGCCAGGACCAGCAGCACCAGCAGCGATCCCAACCACGCCCCCAGACGCCGACCCCGCGCCCGAGACAGGCCCAGGCCAGCGCGATGACCACGACCGCCAGGACCAGGCCCACGGGGTCGAACCCGCCGACGAGGCTGCACAGACCGCCGGCCGCCAGCGCCGCGACGCTGAGCCCGCGTCGGGTCCCGCCCCTGGCCTGCAGGATCAGGACGGCCAGGCAGACCCCGACCAACAGGGCGGCGGCGCCCAGCATCAGGCTGTTGAACTGGCCCAGCAGGGCGTAGAGGCGCTGCTGGTCGCCGGCCGCCATCAGTCGTCCGGCCAGATGCAACACCAAGGCCCCACTGGCGCCCATCAGCAGAAATCCGCCGGCGCCGCGCGCGATCTGGAAGCCGGTCACGGCCTTGCCGCCCAGGGCGCGATAGCCCGAAAAGCCGATCATCAGGGCCGAAAGGATCAGCAGCGCCCAGCCCGCCCACACGGGATAGGCGACCAGGACCAGGCCCAGCAGGTCGGAATAGATCAGGTTCGGCGTCCGCTCCGGCAAGGTCGCCGCCTGGGCTAGGGCCCGCACGGTCGGCAAGGCCTGGTCGCCCAGATGTTGCAGGCTGCCCTGCTCCAGATGGTCGGGCGTGG
>NZ_PEGG01000055.1 GCF_002737765.1 Caulobacter sp. B11
CAAGGCGTCGCGCAGGGCCAGCATCCGCTCGCGGGCGCTGGTGGCGGCCACGGCGGCGGCGTCGATCTCGCCGCGGATCGCGTCGACCGCGCCGCTGGCCCCGGCCGCCGCGAGGGCGGTGGGGTGACCAGCCGGTCGGTCAGGGCCCGGGTGTGGCGCAGCTCGGCGGAGATCCCGATGGCCTGGCGCAGCATATAGGCGGCCAGCAGGGTGAAGATGGCGGGGCCCACGGCCATGGCGGCGAAGACCAGCAGGGCGAACTGGTCGACCCGCAGGGCCGGGACGCCGGCCCCGTAGCCCAGGGCGAAGGCGATCGGGGCCAGGGCCCACAGACCGGCGGCGCTGACCGCCAGGGTCCAGTACAGCGGCGCGGGCATCGGCTTGCGCTCGATCACCTGCGGTGGGGACAGGGTCTGGATCGGCGGATCGCGCAGAGTCGCCGACGTCGATTCCAGACGGGCCGGCGGCTCGGACTCCAGGGTCGGGGCGGGCGACTGGGCGGCGCTGGGGTCAGGAAACTGGGTGGCGGACCGGGATCGGGCGCGACGAAACGTCCGCGGCGCGGCTCGGGGTCGGGCTTGGCAAAGGGCTCCGCCCGTTCGGGCTCCGGCGGGCGCGCGGGTTCGCTCGGCGCCGGCGGGGCCGTGTCGACCGGCGGCGGAACGGTAGCGGAAACGGAAGTCGGCTCAGGCGCGACCTCGGCGCGTTCGGGCGACCGCTGAAACAATGACCGACGACCGCTGGCCCGCGGCGTCTCCGGCTCGGCGGCCAGGGGCCCGCGCAGGCTCATCTCGTCCGAACGCGGCACGGCGGCGATATCAAGGTCCAGGTCCGGCTCGCTGATCGGCGCATCCGGATCCACCTCCGGCGCGCGGGCCGTGTCCTCGATTGGCGATTCCACCGGAAGAGCGGAAAAATCAAGGGGTTGGCGCTTCTTAGGCTTCATACGCAGCCAGTGTCCCAAGGCGAGCGGCATGGGGCTGAAAATTGGTCGTCGCGCGTTAGCCCCACCTTCACGCGAAGAATAAACCTAGCCGCGAAAAGTCCATTCGCATAGCGGGTTTGGGCCGATTTCGCCTGTCGGGCGAATGATCGAGCGGCGGCCCTAGACGCGGATCCGCGGCGCAGCGGCGCACGGGCCGCTGATTCGGTCCTCGGCGGCGTGCTTTTGCGGCGTGCGGTTGACCGATTTCTCGGACTTGGCCGGGCGCTCGGGCGGGCGCTCCAGCGCCATGCCGAACTGGCTGAGGGCCAGGGCCGATAGCCACAGCACGATCACGGCGAAAAGTTCTGCCAGGAAGCCCATCGACGAAGCCCCGACTCCGATAGCGCTGTTATGCGACAAATCGCCGGCCGGCTCGAATGAACTTTTGGTCATCGGTGCGCGGCGGCGCCAGACTCGTCTGCACCGAAGCTGACAACGCCACCAGAATTCCGCGCCTTGTCGCTGGCGGCGGGGGGACCTAGTTGCCCCTCCTGGCTCTTCAGCCATCGGCGCGTCGCGCGTGGATGGCGCTTTTTAAGTTTGCGGACGCGCGTCTTGGCCCCTACCCAACCTGCTGCACACTCGCTTCCTGACCCAGTGGATCTTTCCGTGGACCCCATGACCGAGATCACCCCGGCCCGGCTGACCCATCTTCAGAAGCTGGAGGCCGAAAGCATCCACATCCTGCGTGAGGTGGCGGCCGAGTGTGAACGGCCGGTGATGCTGTATTCGATCGGCAAGGACAGCGCCGTGATGCTGCACCTGGCGGCCAAGGCCTTCTTTCCCTCGCGCCCGCCCTTCCCGCTGCTGCATGTCGACACCACCTGGAAGTTCCGCGACATGTACGCCCTGCGCGACAAGGTCGCCGCCGACCTGGGCTTTGACCTGCTGGTTCACAAGAACCCCGACGCCGAAGCCCGGGGCATCAACCCCTTCGACCATGGCAGCGCCCTGCACACCGACCTGTGGAAGACCGAGGGCCTCAAGCAAGCCCTGGCCAAGTACGGCTTCGACGCTGCCTTCGGCGGCGCGCGGCGCGACGAGGAAAAGAGCCGCGCCAAGGAACGGATCATCTCGTTCCGCTCGGCCGAGCAGCGCTGGGACCCCAAGAACCAGCGGCCCGAACTGTGGAAGCTCTACAATACCCGCAAACACCCCGGCGAGAGCCTGCGCGTCTTCCCGATCTCCAACTGGACCGAGCTGGATGTCTGGCAGTACATCCATCTTGAGAACATCCCGATCGTGCCGTTGTACTTCGCGGCCGAGCGCCCGGTGGTCGAACGCGACGGGGCGCTGATCATGGTCGATGACGACCGCTTCCGCCTGCGGCCGGGCGAAACGCCGATGCTCAAGAGCATCCGCTTCCGCACCCTGGGCTGTTATCCCCTGACCGGGGCGGTGGAGAGTACGGCGTCTACCCTGCCCCAGATCATCCAGGAAATGCTGCTGGCCACCACCAGCGAACGCCAGGGCCGGGCCATCGACCACGACCAGTCCGCCTCGATGGAAAAGAAGAAGCAGGAGGGCTATTTCTGATGACCGCCCCCGCCCCCACACCACCTACCGGCCGTCCGACCTGATCGAGGCCGATATCGACGCCTATCTGGTGGCTCACCAGCACAAGTCGCTGCTGCGCTTCATCACCTGCGGCTCGGTGGATGACGGCAAGTCCACCCTGATCGGCCGGCTGCTGTACGACAGCAAGATGATCTTCGAGGACCAGATGGCCGCCCTCGAGGCCGACTCCCGCCGGGTCGGCACCCAAGGCGGGGCCATCGACTTCGCCCTGCTGGTCGACGGCCTGGCCGCCGAGCGCGAACAGGGCATCACCATCGATGTCGCCTATCGCTTCTTCGCCACCGACAAGCGCAAGTTCATCGTCGCCGACACCCCCGGCCACGAGCAATATACCCGCAACATGGTGACCGGCGCCTCGACCGCCGACGCCGCCGTGATCCTGATCGACGCGCGCAAGGGCGTGCTGACCCAAACCCGACGCCACTCCTATCTCGTCTCGCTGCTGGGCATCCGCCACGTGGTGCTGGCGGTCAACAAGATGGACCTGGTCGGCTGGGATCAGGCGGTGTTCGACCAGATTGTCGCCGACTATCGCGCCTTCGCCGACCAGATCGGCCTGACCACCTTCACCGCCATCCCGATCTCGGGCCTGGGTGGCGACAACATGGCCAGCAAAAGCGCGGCCTCGCCCTGGTACAACGGGCCGATCCTGATGGACTGGCTGGAGGGCGTCGAGGTCGAGGACGACCTGCGCGGTAAGCCGTTCCGCATGCCCGTCCAGTGGGTCAACCGGCCCAATCTCGACTTCCGGGGTTTCGCCGGCCAGATCGCCTCGGGAACCGTCAAGCCGGGCGACCGGGTCAAGGTGCTGCCCTCGGGCCGCGAAAGCCGCGTCGCGCGCATCGTCACCCTGCCGGACGACCTGGACCAGGCGGTCGCCGGCCAGTCGGTGACCCTGACCCTGACCGACGAGGTCGATATCAGCCGCGGCGACATCCTGGTCGCAGCCGACGATCCGCCCGCCGTGGCCGGCCAGTTCGAGGCGACCCTGGTCTGGATGGACGAGGAACCGTTGCCGCCGGGCCGGGGCTATCTGATGAAGATCGGAACCCGCACGGTCGGGGCCAGCGTCAGCGAGATCAAGCACCGGGTCAACGTCAACACCCTGGAGCACCTGGCGGCCAAGCGCCTGGAGCTGAACGAGATCGGCCAGGTCAATCTGTCGCTGGACCAGGCCATTCCGTTCGAGCCCTATGCCGACAATCGCGACCTGGGCGGTTTCATCCTGATCGACCGGATCAGCAACCGCACCGTCGGGGCCGGCCTGCTGGGCTTCGCCCTGCGACGGGCTGACAACATCCACTGGCAACATACGGATGTAACGAAACAATCCCGTGCCGCCCTCAAGCAACAGCGCGGTCGCGTCGTCTGGCTGACGGGGCTGTCGGGCGCCGGCAAGTCGACCATCGCCAACCTGGTCGAAAAGCGCCTGCACGCCCTGGGGCGCCACACCTATCTGCTGGACGGCGACAATGTCCGCCACGGGCTGAACAAGAATCTCGGCTTCACCGAGGAGGACCGGGTCGAGAACATCCGCCGGGTCGCCGAGGTGGCCAAGCTGATGGTCGACGCCGGCCTGATCGTGCTGACCGCCTTCATCTCGCCGTTCCGCGCCGAACGCCGAATGGCCCGCGAGATCCTGGCGAAGGGCGAGTTCGTCGAGGTGTTTGTCGACACGCCCTTGGCGGTCGCCGAGCAGCGTGACGTCAAGGGCTCTACAAGAAGGCCCGGGCCGGTCAGCTGAAGAACTTCACCGGCATCGACAGCCCCTATGAGGCCCCCGAGGCGGCCGAACTGCACATCGACACCACCCAGCTGGATCCGGTGGCCGCGGCCGAACGGATCGTCGCCTGGCTGGAAGGCGAGGAATTGAGCTACGACATCTGAGGCCTGGGGCCCCTCGCACGGCCTAGGCCGCGCGAGGGCGGTCAGGCTTGAGCGTCCTGCCTGGGCACGAGGATGGCGACGCGGACCTTAGGCGAGGTCCAGCCGGCCGCGCACCAGCCGCAGGGCGCCGACCAGCCCGAGGACGGCCATGGCGGCCATGACCAGATAGCCGCGCGTGCCAAGCGCGTCATAGAGCGGTCCGCCGCCAGCGTGCCCAGACCCAGGACCAGGCCGCCGGACAGGGCCGAATTGATCGCCTGAGCGGCCGAGGCGCTTTCCGACGGGGTGAGCTTCTCGATCAGGCGCAGCGAGGCCATGAAGCTGGCGGCGAAGGTCAGGGCATGCAGGGCCTGGAGCGGAAACAGCACCCACAGCGGCGGGGCCATGGCCATCACGATCCAGCGCAACACCGCCGCGCCCGCGCCCAGCACCAGCAGCCGCTCGGGCCCCACCCGCCGCCGCCAGGGCTCCATGAACCACATGAACCCGACCTCGACCGCCACCCCACGCCCCACAGCACGCCGATGGTCGGGGCCGAGATCCCCTGCTGCCGCCAGAGCAGGGCCGAGAAGCCGTAGTAGAAGGCGTGGGCGCCCTGGATCAGGCCGGCGGTGGCCACGGCCAGCAGGAAGGTGCGGTTGCGCAGCAGGCCGCCCAGGCCCTTCCAGCGATCGGCCCGCACCGGGGCCGCGCCGTCCTCGCGCACCCGGTCGGTCGGCAACAGGGTGACGGCGACCAGAGCGCTGAGCAGGGCCGCGGCCGTGATCCAGACCGGAATGACCTGCGGCGCGACCACCGACAGGATCGCCCCCATGGCCAGATTGGCGGCAATGAACCCCACCGACCCCGCGCCGCGCGGCAGGCCGTAATTGAAGCCCTCCAGACGAGAGCGGCGCAGGGCGATCACGTCGATCAGCGGCGTCAGGGTGGCCAACAGGGTCGCCCCCACCATCCAGCAGGCCAGCAGCCCCCAGAAGCCCGGGGCCGCCAGCAGCAGGGCGTAGCCGGCCGCCGCCCCGACGCCCAGCCAGGCCAGGGGCGTGCGCCGCAGGGTAAAGCCATCGGCCCAGACCGCCAGGGCCGGGCCGGTCAGGGGCCGCAACAACATCGGCACAGCCAGGATCAGGCCGATCTCGGCGCCCGTCAGGCCCTTGGACCGGAAATAGGTGGCGATGAACGGCAGGCTGACGCCGGTCCCCGCATAGGCGGCGATGTAATAGAGGCCCAGGCGCGTGGCGGAGGCGCTGAGAAGAGCGTTTGGATTTTCCGTTGTCACGCCGCAGCCCTCACCGTTGTCATCCCGGCCGAAGCGAAGCGTAGCGCCGGGACCCAGGGGCCGTCGCGCCGCGCTTGGGTGCCCTGGGTCCCGGACAGCCTCTGCGAGGCTTCCGGGACGACAACCCTTGTTGGAACGCGAGCCTCGGATTGAAAATCCGCAGCCCCCTCACCCTACTCCGCGCCGCCGAACCGCTCGGTCCATTCGGCGATCTGTTCATCCTCGATCTTCTTGAACAGCACCTCGGGGGCCCGCACCGCCAGGCCGACCGGCAGGGTCGACAGTTCGGCCTCCGTGTCGGTCGTGGGCCAGGCGCCCGGAGAGGGCTGCGAGAAGGCCCGGGCGATCTTCTCGGCCGCGAAGGGAATGAACGGCGCCGAGATGCGGGCATAGAGCGCCGCCAGGTTCAGGGCCGTGCGGACGATGACGGCGGCGCGGTCGCGGTCGGTCTTGATCGCCGTCCACGGGGCGGCTTCCTGCAGGTACTCGTTGCCGACCACCCACAGGGCGCGCAGGGCCTGGGCGCTCTTGCGCACCTCGATGGCGTCCATCTGCTCGGCCAGGTCGGCCAGGCGGACGGCGACGTCGGCATGGAGCTTCTCCTCCAGCGGCCCGGGCGCGCCGCCGTCGGGAATGATCCCGTCGAACTTGCCCTCGGTGAACTTCAGGATGCGGTTGACGAAATTGCCCAGCACGTCGGCCAGGTCGCGGTTCACGGCGCTGGCGAACTGCTCCCAGGTGAAGGCGGTGTCGCTGCTCTCGGGCGCATTGGCCGTCAGGTACCAGCGCCACAGATCCGGCGGCAGCAGCTCCAGGGCCGTGTCCATGAACACGCCGCGCTTGTTGCTGGTCGAGAACTTGCCGCCGTACCAGTTGAGCCAGTTGAAGGCCTTGAGCATGTCGACGCTCTTCCAGGGCTCCTCGGACCCCAGGATCGTCGCCGGGAAGCTGACGGTGTGGAAGGCGACATTGTCCTTGCCCATGAACTCGACATAGCGGACGTCGGCCGCACCGGCGTCGGTGCGCCACCAACGCTGCCAGTCGCGGCCCGGCTCGGAGTCAGCCCATTCCTGGGTGGCGGCGATATATTCGATCGGGGCGTCGAACCAGACATAGAAGACCTTGCCTTCCATGCCCGGACGCGGCCCACCGTCCTTGACCACCGGCACGCCCCAGGCCAGGTCGCGGGTGATGCCCCGGTCGATCAGGCCTTCATCGAGGTGCTTGTAGGCGATCGACTTGGCCAGCATCGGCCAGTCGACGTGGCTGTCGACCCAGGCCCGGATCTTGTCGGCCATCTTGGTCTGCAGGAGATAGAGGTGGCGGGTGTCGCGCACCTCCAGGTTCCGCGAGCCGGAGATCACCGAATAGGGATCCTTCAGGTCGGTGGGGTCCAGCAGATTGCCGCAATTGTCGCACTGGTCGCCGCGCGCCTTCTCGAAGCCGCAGTGCGGGCAGGTGCCCTCGATATATCGGTCGGGCAGGAAGCGCTTGTCGTCGATCGAATAGACCATCTGGTCGAGGCGTTCCTCGATCAGACCGTTGGCCTCCAGGACCTCCGCGAAATGCTGGGTCAGGGTGCGGTTCTGCGGCGAGGACGAGCGGCCAAACCAGTCCCAGGACAGGCCGAACGCCGCGGCCACGTCGCGCTGCAGGATGTGCTGCTCGGCGCAGTAGGTCGCCACCTCCTGGCCAGCGGCGGCGGCGGCCAGTTCGGCCGGGGTGCCGTGCTCGTCGGTGGCGCAGATATAGAGCGTCTCGTTGCCCCGCGCCCGCTGGAACCGGGCATAGACGTCGGCCGGCAGCATCGATCCCGCCAGATTGCCCAGGTGCTTGACGCCGTTGATGTACGGCAGGGCGGAGGTGATCAGGATACGGGCCATGCGGCGGCGGTCTTTCGGCGGAGTCGGGAGGCGTTCGGATATAGAAGCCCCGGCCGGGAAACGGAAGCGTGTAGCCGCAGAACCGGTCAGGCTTCGGACCCTGACACAGGCACGCTCCCCCTTGCCGAGGCCGCGACGCCCCGGCATAAGCCCTGCTCTGGACCAGCGAGGATCCAGGGCCGGTTTAGCTCAGCTGGTAGAGCAGCGGTTTTGTAAACCGAAGGTCACGGGTTCGATTCCTGTAACCGGCACCATCCTCCCCCGTTACGATCGGGCCAGTTCGGTCCGGCCAGTTCGATCTGGATTGCCGCATGAGCGTCGTCGCCGCCTATATCTATCGAGACGGACAGCGCGACCGGGCCGTCGACGTCGAGGCGCTCGATGACGTCGTGGCCGGGCCCGGCGAGTTCATCTGGATCGGCCTGTTCGAGCCGACCGAGGCCGAGCTCAAGACCCTGCAGCGCCGCTTCAACCTGCATCCCCTGGCGGTCGAGGACGCCTTCAAGGCCCACCAGACCCCAAGATCGAGGTCTATGGCCAGGAACTGTTCGTGGTCGGACGCACGGCCCAGCTCCTCGACGGCGAGATCGCCTATGGCGAAACCTCGATCTTCATCGGCAAGAGCCATGTGATTTCCGTGCGCCACGGTTCGGCCCGCGCCCATACTGACCTGCGCCTGCAGCTGGAGGCCTCGCCTGAGCTTCTGCGCCACGGGGTCGACTACGTCCTGCACGCGGTGCTCGACTTCATCGTCGATGGCTATTTGCCGATCGTCGAGGCGATCGAGGAGGAGGTCCTCGACATCGAGCGCCGAGCCCTCGATGCGTTCCTGGTGCGCAGCGAGGTCAACCGCCTGTTCCACCTGCGTCGCGACCTGATCCGCTTCAAGCGGGTGCTCAGCCCGATGGCCGAGGTCTGCGCCCGACTTCAGCACCTGGAGTCGCCGTGTCTGGACGCGGACGTGCGCCCCTATTTCCGTGACGTGCTCGACCATGTGCAGCGGGTCGAGAGCATGGTCGACGCCCTGCGCGAAGCCATCGGCTCGGTGTTCGAGGCCGCCAGCCTGCTGGAACAGCAGCGCCAGGGCGCGATCACCCGCAAGCTAGCCGCCTGGGCGGCGATCCTGGCCGTGCCAACCGCCATCGCCGGCGTCTATGGCATGAACTTCGAGCACATGCCGGAGCTGCGCTGGGCCTGGGGCTATCCAGCCGTGCCC
>NZ_PEGG01000056.1 GCF_002737765.1 Caulobacter sp. B11
CAGGGTCTTGCCCTCGCCGGTCCGCATTTCCGAAATGCCGCCGGCGTGCAGCACCATGCCGCCGACCATCTGAACGTCGAAGTGGCGCATGCCCAGCACCCGCTTGGACGCCTCGCGCACGGCGGCGAAGGCCTCGTGCAGCAGGTCGTCGAGCGTCTCGCCCTTGCCGAGGCGTTCGCGGAACTCGACGGTCTTGGCCTTGAGGGCCTCATCCGAAAGCGCGGCGTATTGCGGCTCCAGGGCGTTGATCTTCGAGACGCGGGCGGCCAGCGCCTTGACCTTGCGTTCGTTGGAGGAGCCGAAGAGCTTTTTGGCGAAGCCGAGCATGTAGACAAAAATCCGGTGAAAATTGTGAGCCTGGTTGACGGTCTGGTGGTGCAAGGCCCCTTGCCCGCACGACATATTCCGCCCCTAGCAGCGCGCGCGAGACTTAAGCAGCAGCCCTACCAGTGTCAACGCGAGGCCGGGCGAGGCGTGCCGCTAAAAGCGACCGAACGAGGCGAATTTCTGGTCGCCGATGCCGTTAGGGCGCCTGAGGGGGCCCGCGCGGCGGCCCCGGGGCGATCCCGGCGGCGCGGCCTGACCCGCCGGTCCGGACGGGTCGCGCCGAGGGCCCATGCGCTGTATCGGCTCGGCCTCCACTTGACCCGCGCACGCCCATGGGCAAGTTGCATGTCCCTTGCTTCCAAAGCGCGCTAGAGCCGCGCCGCAAGACCCCTGCGGAGATTCATCTTGATCAAGCGCGCGCGAAGCCCGGTCTGGATCGCCCTGGCCCTCACCCTGGCCCTGGCCGCCTGCGGCCGCAACAAGGGCGACGAGTCACCGCCCGAGCCGGGCGACACCGCCGTGGCCACGGTCGACGGCCACACGGTGTGGGCCTCGGACGTCAAGCGCGAAGCCGTGGCCCAGGGCCTGATCAGCGAGGGCGAGCCGCTCGACATCGGCTCCGACCTGTTCCGCCAGCGCCTCGACGAGGTGGTCGACCAGAAGCTGCTGGCCGCCGAGGCCCTCAAGCGCCGCCTCGACAAGGATCCGGTGGCCCAGCGCCGCTTGGCCGCCGCCCGCGAGCGGATCCTCGGCGACATGCTGGTCGAAAGCGTCGTCGAAAAGGCCGTCAACGAGAACGCCATCCGCGGCCTCTATGCCGAACAGCAGAAGCTGTCCAAGCGCTCCGAGGAGATCCGCGCCCGCCAGATCCTGGTCGCCAGCCAGGCCGAGGGCGAGGCGATCAAAAAGCTGCTGTCGACCGGCGCCTCGTTCGACGCCCTGGCCATGGAACGCTCGACCGACGCGGCCACCCGCTTCAACGGCGGCGACCTGGGCTATTTCACCGTCGACGTCATGCCCGAGGCCTATGCCCTGGCGCTCAAGGACGTCCAGAAGGGCGCCCTGGTCGGTCCCTTCGCGACCGAAGGCGGCTGGGCCGTGCTGCGCATCGAGGACAAGCGGCTGGAAGAGCCGATCACCCTGGAGGCCGCCCGTCCCCAGATCGTGCGCTTCCTGACCTATGACCAGGTACGCGACCTGCTGGAGAAGCTGCGCGGCGGCTCGAAGGTCAAGATCCTGACCGCCAAGCAGCAGGACCTGCCCGGCGCGCCCCGCGAACCGGCCTCCGCCCCGCTGACGCCGCTGGAGGGCGGCCCCACCACGCCGGCGCCGCCCGCCGCCGCGCCTTCCAACCTCGCCCCGTCGCCCGCCCCGGCCAGGAAGCCATGACCAAGACGCCCAAGCCCGCCGGCAAGACGGCGACCAAGCCCCGCGCCGCCGCCAAGGTCCCCGCCGCCCATACGCCCGCCGACCTGGCCCATCAGGTCGGGGCCAGTGTCGGCCAGGCCTTTGATCGCGCCATCGACCCCCTGACCTCGGCCCTCAAGCGCGCCAGCCAGCGCCGGGCCGACCGTTCGGCCGCGCCGGACGCCGCCACGCCCGCCGCCGCGCCGGGCAAGCCCGGCCTCGCCGTGTCACCCCTGGCCGTGCCCTTCCCGACCATTCCGCCGATCGCCGGGGTCGAGATCGCCACCGGCCGCGCGGGCTTCTACAAGCACGAGCGCGACGACCTGCTGCTGATGCGTTTCGTCGAGGGCACCAACTGCGCCGGCGTGTTCACGCGCCACGGTGTGGGTTCGGCCCCGGTGGACTGGTGCAAGCGCCAGCTGACCGCCAGCGGCGGCGCCGATGTCCGGGCCCTGGTGGTCAATGCCGGCTGCGCCAACAGCTTCACCGGCAAGCCCGGCGCCGACGCGGTGCGCCGGGTGGCCACCGCCGTGGGCAAGCGCTTCGACTGCCGCCAGCGCGACGTGATGATGGCCTCGACCGGGGTGATCGGGGTGATCCTCGACGACAGCAAGATCACCGCCCGCCTGGCCGAGGTCGAGACCCGCCTGACGGCCGACGCCTGGGCCCAGGCCGGCGCGGCGATCATGACCACCGACACCTTCCCGAAAGGGGCCTACGCCACGGCCCTGATCGACGGGCACGAGGTGAAGATCGCCGGCATCACCAAGGGCTCGGGCATGATCGCGCCCGACATGGCCACCATGCTGGCCTTCGTGGCCACCGACGCCGCCATCGCTCCGGCGGCCCTGCAGACCCTGGTCAGCCTCTATACCCGCACCACCTTCAACTGCGTGACAGTGGACGGCGACCGCTCGACCAACGACACGCTCCTGCTCTTCGCCACGGGCCAGGCTTCGGCCCCGAGGATCGCCAGGGCCGGCGACAAGCGCCTGGCCGACTTCCGCGAAAAGCTGGAAGGCGTGCTGCTGGACCTGGCCCTGCAGCTGGTTCGTGACGGCGAGGGCGCGACCAAGTTCGTCAAGATCACCGTCAACGGGGCGGAAAGCCCGCTGTCGGCCCGCAAGATCGCCCGCACCATCGCCGAAAGCCCGCTGGTCAAGACCGCCTTCGCCGGCGAGGACGCCAACTGGGGCCGCATCGTCATGGCCGTGGGCCGGGCCGACGAGCCGGTCAATCGCGAGAAGATCAGCATCAAGTTCGGCGACCTCTACGCCGCCCGCGACGGTCTGGTCTCGGCCGACTATGACGAGGCGGCGATGAGCGCCTATGTCAAGAAGCCGGAGTTCGAGGTCAGCGTCGATGTCGGGGTCGGCAAGGGCTCGGCCACGGTCTGGACCTGCGACCTGACCAAGCAATATGTGGCGATCAACGGGGATTACCGGTCCTAGCCATGGCGATCGACCTTTCCGACATCGCCGCCGTCTGCCTGGAGCAGGGCTATGTGGTCGAGGAGATCGATCGCGGCCTGGAAGTGTCTGGCGGCGAGGACGGCGGCGCCTTCTATTTATTCCCCGAGGGCGACTGGCTGCAGGTGCGCTGCCAGGTGCTGGACCCGCAGGACCTGGATCAGGCGCGCGACCTGACGGCCTTGTTCGAGACGATCGCCCGGGTGCAGTTTCGCCTGATCGGCTGCCGGTTCGGGTTCGACGTCCTGACCGGTCTGTGGCTGGTGGAAGACCTCTATCCCGGCTTCGAGCCGGACCGCCTGCCGGCGGTGCTGGAGCAGCTGACCTTCGTCTGGACCGCCCTGGGCGCGGTGCTCGAGGCGGCGCTGAACGGGGCCATTCCCAACGATCTGGACCTCGACGCGGCCTTCGACCTGGAAGCCTCCGAACGCCCACACTGACGCCCCGAGGACGCGGCGTCTATTGCAGCCGCGTCGTGCCGGCGATGAATCCGCCGCCCAGCACCCGCTCGGGATCCGCCGGGTCGTAAAGGACGCAGGCCTGGCCGGGCGCGACGCCCTCTTCGTGGACGTCGAACAGCAGCGACACCTGGCCCTCGATCAGGGCCAGACGACCCGGCACCGGTTCGCGGGTCGAGCGCACGCGGGCCAGGACCGGGGCCCCGGCCAGGGCGGCGTCCTCCAGGCTGTCGGTCTCGCCCAGCCAGGAGCCTTCCTTCAGGGTCAGGGCCTGGGTCAGCAGGGCCTCGCGCGGACCGACGATCACCTGGCGGGCGTCGGCGTCGATGCGCACGACGAACAGCGGATCGCCGACCGCCACGTTCAGCCCCCGGCGCTGGCCGATAGTGTAGCGGGTGACGCCCTCGTGGCGGCCCAGAACCCGGCCGTCCAGATGCACGATGTCGCCCGGAATCGCGCCCTGCGGCCGGATGCGGTCGATCACCGTGGTGTACTTGCCCTCGGGCACGAAACAGATGTCCTGGCTGTCAGGCTTGTCGGCGATGGCCAAGCCCAGCTCGGCCGCCACGCGGCGCACCTCGCTCTTGTCTAGCCCGCCCAGCGGAAAGCGCAGGAAGTCGAGCTGGTCGCGGGTGGTGGCGAACAGGAAATAGCTCTGGTCCTTGCTCGGATCGGCGGCGCGGCGCAGCTGCGGGCGATTGCCGCCGCCGACAAAGGCGCGCTGCACATAGTGCCCCGTCGCCATCGCCTCGGCGCCCAGGTCGCGGGCCACGTCCAGCAGATCGCGGAACTTGACCGTCTGGTTGCAGCGCACGCAGGGGATTGGCGTCTCGCCGCGCAGATAGGCGTCGGCGAACTCCTCGATGACCTGTTCCTTGAAGCGGCTTTCGTAGTCCAGCACGTAGTGGGCGATGCCCAGTCGCTCGGCCGCCATCCGGGCGTCCATGATGTCCTGGCCCGCGCAGCAGGCGCCCTTCTTGGCGATGGCCGCGCCATGGTCGTAGAGCTGCAGGGTGACGCCCACCACCTCATAGCCGGCCCGGGCCAGCAGGGCGGCGGTCACGGTCGAGTCGACCCCGCCCGACATCGCCGCCACGATCCGGGTCCCGATCGGCAGGCCCACGGCGGCGCGCGCCGCCGCCACAGCGCGGTCGGTCAGTGCCGTGTCGAAAGAGGCGGTGTCGGCGTCCATCGCGGCCATATAGCGGTTCGGGCCTGCTTTTGCGAGGTTACCGGGCCTCGCGCCTATTTCAGGACGTTCAGCAGCGAGGAGTTCTGCAGGGACGCGAAGACCTGGGCCGAGGCCTGGACCGCCAGTTGGGCGGCCTCCATGCGGGTGATGGCTTCGGCCATGTCGACATTGGTTATGCCGCCGACCATGCCGCTGAGGGTGTCGGCCTGGTCCTTGAGGTCGGTCTGGGCGCTTTCGAAGCGCTTCTGGATGATGCCGTTCTTGCCCTGCTCGGTCACCACGCCGGTAAAGGCGGCGTCGAACGCCGGCAGAACGCCCTTGAGGAAGTTGACCTGGGTGGTGTTCAGGGTGCCGGTGAACGGGCCATTGGCGTCGACATAGGCCTGAACCTGCTTGAACGCGTTGAACGCCGCCGTGCCGACGCCGTCGCCCAGCACGCCGGTATTGACCGTGGTGGCCTCGTCGATCCGGTTGGAGGTCACATAGGCGTCGTTCTGGAACAGCGCGGCGGTCGACGCCGCGGCGGTCAGGTCAGCCAGAGATCCGGCCGTGGTCGTCGCCGTGTCGGTGCGGGCGCCGGAAAAGAGGTAAAGGCCATTGGACTTCGTGTTGAGGCCCTGCACCACGTCGCCGAAGCTGCTCTGCAGCTGCTGCATCAGGGTTTCGCCGCTGCCGGCCGCCATGGCGTTGGCGATGGCCTCGCGGCCGCCCCGGATTCCTTCCGAAATCTGATTGAGCGCCGAGTCCTGGATGTCCAGGCGGTTGGAGACCAGCTTGGTCTGGTCCAGGAAGCCGTCGATCTTGGCCTGGGCGCTGCGCATGGCGGTCAGCACCTCGGCGCTCTTGGCGTAGCCCTTCAGGTCGCCGGCCACCTTCTGGCTGGAGACCTGCTCGCCCATCTCGTTTTGACGGATCTGGGCGCGCATGAGGTTGGAGGTCATGACGCTGAAATTGCCGGCGGTGGAAACGCGGGTCATGGCTTAGCCCTAGATGATGTTCGTCAGCACGTCGAACATGTCCTTGGTCGCCTGGATCAGGCGGGCCGAGGCGTTGAACGCTTGCTGATAGGTGGTGAGGTTGATCAGTTCTTCGTCGAGATTGACCCCCTCCTGAGACTGGCGCTGGGTGTCGACCTCGACCTTGACCGAGTCCGCGGCGTCCTTGCGGCTTTCCGCCGTGGCGGCCTTGCGGGCGATGGTCCCAGCGAAATCGGCGCTGTAGCGCAGGACGCTCATCGACGAGGCGGCGGCGTCGCCCGCCGCGCCGAAACTGGCGGCGTTGTCGCCGGCCTTGGCCAGGGCCAGGGCGCCGCGGCCGTCTCCCACAGCCAGGGCCGGGGTCCCGGCGGCGGCGGTCAGGTTCAGCTTGGCGAACGGCAGGCGGGCGGGATCGGCGTTCATCGCGGTATCGACCGTGAAGCGTCCGCCGCGGGTGCTGCGCTCGCTGGGCCCGATGCCGAACAGCTGGCTCATCGCGGGTCCGCCGACGCCGCGTTCGGTGTCATCGGCGATCACCGACAGCGAGACGGGCGAGGCGCCGTTGGAGGCGAAGGTCAGCTCGCCCTTGGAGCCCAGCGAGAAGGCGCCATAGAGGCCCACCCCGCCATTGCGCGCGTTGAGGGCGTCGACCATGTCCTGCATCGTCGTGCCGGTCGGAACCGCGACCGCAAGATCGCGGATCCGCCCCCCCTCGACGTCGGTCAGGCGCAGGGTGATGGTCTCGCCCGGGGTGAAGCCATGAGGATCGGTGGTTTGCAGACCCGTTTCATAGGGAGAAAAGGTCGAGGTCCGGACGATGTCGTTGAGGCCGAAGAACTGGCTGAACCCCTTGCCGGCCTTCATGGACGGCGTGGTCGGGTCATCGGCGATCGCCAGGCCGTTGGCGGTGTTGGTCGTCGCCAGGCTCAGCGCCCCATCGGCGAAGGTGGCCGTTGCGGCGCCGCCGAGGGCGCTGTTCAACTGGGTGAGGAAATTGGCGCTGGTGAAGCTGGGGCCCGCCACGCCGTCGACCAGGGTCGTCCCGGCGGTGAAGTCGATTTCCACCCGCTTCTGGATAACGCCCGCGGCGTTGGTCACCGCCAGGGTGGTCTTGCCGCTGAAGCCGTTGAAGGCCTCGACCGAGCCCAGACCCGTGTTGCGGCCTTGCAGACTGTTTGGGGCGGGGACCGAGGCCGAGGCGTTCGAGGCCCGATTGAGCTCATCGGCCGCGCGGGTGACGAACTCGCCCAGCTGGTCGGAGATGTTGGGCAGCTCGATATTGCGCAGGTCCAGCAAGCCCTTCAGCTCGCCGCTGCCCAGGAGCAGGGTCGAGGCTTGGCCGCCGCTGTTGGCCGTGCTGACCGTCAGATAGCCGTTGGCGGCGCCGGACTGCTGGTAGCCGATGGTCGCCGCGCCTTCGCCGGCCAGGCTGGCCCCCTCGATCGACCGAATGATCACCCCGCCATTGGACCGGCCGCTGATCTGAACGTTCATCAGGCTCGACAGTTCGTCGATCAGCCCGCCCTGAATGTTCTCCGAGCCGGTGGAATCGGCTCCGGTGGTCTTGGCGCGGGTGATGTCGGTGTTCAGGCCGTCGATCTGCTTGAGCAGGTCATTGACCCGATTGACGTCGGCCGAGATCCGTCCGTCGGCGTCCTTGGCCAGGCTCGACAGCCCCGAGGTGATCCGCGCGGACTCCGCCAGGAAGTCCTCGATCTTGGACACCGCCTGGGTGCGTAGCAGGCTCGAGGTGGGATTGTCGGCCGCCGAGGAGAAGGCCGAGAACACATCGTCCAGGCGCGAGAAGAAGTTGGTTTCGGCGCTTGGATCGCCAAACAGGGCCTGGGCGCTGTCCAGGGCACCCGCCAGGGCCGCGGCGCGGCCGGAGTCCGACGCGGCGTTCAGGCTGGCGGCCTGCAGGAACTTGTCGGCGGCCCGCTTGATGGTGTCGATATTGACGCCCACGCCCATGCCGTTCGACACGAGGTTGGACTGGCCGATGGTCTTGCGGACATAGCCGGCGGTATTGACGTTGGCGATGTTGTCGGAGACGACGCGCAGGCCCGTCTGGGCCGCCATCATGCCCGAGGTCGCGATGTTCAGGACGGTGTTCAGCGACATCTAGAAATCTCCTGCCCGCTCGGCAATCACGGAACGGCACAGCGCGTCCTTGCCGGGCGAAACTTGCCGGGTCGGGGGGGGCTTGCGACCCACGCTATGCTTCAAGCCATTGAATTTCATGGCAATTCGTTCCTCTCGCCGTGCGGGCGATGAAGGAGAGTGCGCAAGGACCGCGCCAACTGGCCCTGTGACCCGGGGACGCGGCAAGCCCGGCCCTCCTGGACGCATCTGACTCGGCAAAAAGCGCCGCAGCAGGACGTTTTCAAGGTGTAAAATCTTCTTTAATATTGTTTTAGTTCAAATGCTTAGTGGATTTCTTCCGGTTGGCCCGGGGGTTGCTGAGAGAGGGGCGGACCAAGGCGGCCTCAGTTGGGGGACGCCAAACCACCGAGCCCCAGTGCGAATGACCGCGATTGTCGCTTCCACCGCTCCATCCTCCAGCCTGCCGGCCACCGCCGGCGGTGCGCCGCAGGGCGAGAGCGGCGCGTTCGGCGATCTGCTGGCCGCGCTGGACGGTGGGACGACCGCCGATCCGGCCGATGAGCTCGCCGCGGCGACGGTGACGACGGCGGACCTCGCCAATCCCGCCGCCCAATCTGACGGCCTCGACGCCGCCCAAGCCGCGGCCCTGGCCGCCGCCCAGGCCGCCGCCGCCGCCAACCTGGTGGCCGCGATGAGTCTGCCCGTCGCCCAGGCCAGCCCGCAGTCGGTCCCCGTCGAGGACGCCGACAAGACGAGTGGCTCGGACGTCGCCGCCGTGAACCCCGACGTCATCAGTCCCGCCCTCCCCAGCCTCGACCTGGCCGGGCCGGACCTCCTTTCGCCGATGGGGGAAGGCTCCCCCCTCGCCGCCGCCACGCCCGCCGAGACCGCGCTTTCGGCTCTGAACGTCGACCTCGCCTCGGTTCCGGCCGGAACGACGCCCGCGCCGCAAGCGGGCCGCGCCGCCGAGACCGCCCGCCCGCCCGCGCTGGCGGCCCTGCCCGAAGTCGTCTCCGTGGTCGGCGTCATCGTCGCGCCGACGGCCCCGAAGGCGGAGGCCGCCCCAGCGCCCATCCCCGCGGACGCCGTGGCGCCCGCCGCGCCCGCCGCGACCGCCGCGACCGCTGCACAGCCGGTCCCGACCACGCCTCCGGTCAAGACCCCGGACGACAAGGCCTCCAACCCCAAGATC
>NZ_PEGG01000057.1 GCF_002737765.1 Caulobacter sp. B11
GTGCTCGCCCTGCTCTCGCGGGCCGACAACTACGCCTACGAGATCGCCAGCACGCTCGCCAAGGGCATCGATATGGGAGAAGGGACCATCTATCCGCTGATGCGCCGCATGCAGTCGGACGGCCTGGTCGAGACCTATCTGGTCGAATCCCAAAGCGGCCCCCCGCGCAAATATTATCGCCTGACCCCCGCCGGTCATGACAGCTTCACGGCCCAAAAGGCCGAGTGGGCCGCCTTCACCCGCGCCGTGGATGACATTCTGGGAGCCGCCGCATGAGCCGCGCTGAATTCCTCACCCGCCTCAAGCGCGGATTGGCCGGACTGCCGGCCACCGCGATCGCCGACATCGTCGCCGACTATGAGGCTCACTTCGCCGACGGTCTGGCCGCCGGCCGCACCGAGGCCGAAGTGGCCTCGGCCCTCGGCGATCCCGCCCGTCTGGCGCGCGAGCAGCGGGCCGAGGCCGGCCTCAAGCGCTGGGAAGAGGCCAAGAACCCCTCGGCCGCCGCCGGCGCGGTGTTCGCCGTCCTCGGCCTCGGCGCGATCGACATCCTGATTCTGCTGCCCATCCTGATGGGCGTGCTGGGGGCCCTGTTCGGCTTCTTCCTGGCCGCGGTCGGCATCTTCGTGGCCGGCGGAGTGGTGTTCGCCGCAGGACCGTTCGCGCAGTTGCCGGGCGGACCGGCGACGGCCTTCCTGGGCGGCCTGGGCATGATGGCCGGCGCCACCTCGATCGGCGCGGTCACCACCCTGGTGACCATCGGCCTCGTCAACGCCCTGGTCTGGTACGGGCGCCTGCACTACCGGCTGTTGAAGCCGGCCATCGAAACGCAAGTCTGAGGGGGCCGGCATGATCCGCAACCTGACCATCATCGCCGTCGCCAGCTTCGTGCTCGCCGTCGGCTGTTTCGCCGGCGCCGCCGCCTTCGGGGGCCGCGACCTCGCCAAGGGCCACTGGACGATGCCGATGAACTGGCGCGTCCATGTCGACGAGGCCAATGACACCTTCAGCATCGAGCCCGGCGACCATCTCGTCAGCCAGGACGCCTCGCCGGAAATCTCCCGCACCGTCGCCTGGACGGGCGCCGACAGCCTGCAGCTGGACGTGCCGGCCGAGGTGACCTTCACCCAGGGCCCGCAGCCCGGCATGGTGATCACCGGACCCAAGGCGATCGTCGACCGGGTGATCGTCGAGGGCGGCCGGGTGCGGCTCGACGCCGACAGCGGCGACCACACCCTGACGATCGACGACAGCGGAATCCGTTTGCGCAGCGATCGCGACCGCCTTCGGATCGCCATCACCGCTCCGGCCGTGCGGGCGATCACCCTCAACGGCAGCGGCGACCTGGCGATCAAGGCCTATGATCAGCCCGAACTGGCCCTGACCATCAACGGCAGCGGCGACGCCGTCGCCGAGGGCAAGACCGGCAAGCTGACCCTGGCCATCGCCGGCTCGGGCGAAGCCGATCTCAGCGGCTTGACGGTCGGCGACGCCAGTATCCGCCTGGCCGGCAGCGGCGAGGCCGAGGTCGACGCCACGGGCGCGGTGGTGGTCGATCTGGCGGGCAGCGGCGACGTCTCCCTGCTGGCCAAGCCGTCGAGCCTGACCACCAACGTGGCCGGCTCCGGGGACGTCCGTCAGTCCTGGTAGCGGCAAACCCGCGCGGGGGGTGATGACGGAAGCGGTCGAAGCGCCTACCTATGGCGGATGACCGTTCCCCTCATCGCCCCCTCCCTGCTGGACGCCGCCGGCGTCGATCCCGAACGCGCCCGCCAGATCCTCGGCGAGGCCCTGGCCGGGGCCGACGACGGCGAGCTTTTCATCGAACGCTCGGAAAGCGAATCCTTCGTCTTCGACGACGGCCGGCTGAAGTCGGCCTCCTATGATTCGGGCGAGGGTTTCGGCCTGCGGGTGGTGGCGGGCGAGACCGCCGGCTACGCCCACGCCGCCGAGATTTCTGAAGCCGCCATCGGCCGGGCCGCCGACGCCGCCAAGCTGGCCCGCCGCGGCTATGCCGGGGTCAGCGCCGAGGCCCCCCGCGCCACCAATGAGCGGCACTATGGCGAGGACGATCCCGTCTCGTCGCCCGCCTTCTCCGACAAGGTCGCCCTGCTCCAGGAAATCGACGCCTTCGCCCGGGCCCGCGATCCGCGCGTGGTTCAGGTGATGGCCTCGATGTCCGGCGAACGCCGGGTGATCGAGATCCTGCGGGCCGACGGCCGCCTGTTGCGCGATGTCCGCCCGCTGGTCCGGGTCAATGTCCAGGTCACGGTCGAGAAGGACGGCAAGCGCGAGGCCGGATCGTCCGGGGCCGGCGGCCGGGCCGGCTTCGCCGCCTGGATCAGCCCCGACAGGTGGCAGGAGCAGGTCGACGAGGCCCTGCGCATGGCCCTGGTCAATCTTGACGCCGTGCCCTGCCCGGCCGGCGAAATGGACGTGGTGCTCGGCCCTGGCTGGAACGGCGTGCTGCTGCACGAGGCGGTCGGCCACGGCCTGGAGGGCGACTTCAACCGCAAGGGCATCAGCGCCTTCTCGGGCCGGATCGGCGAGCGGGTCGCCGCCAAGGGCGTGACCGTGTTCGACGACGGAGCCCTGGCCGGTCGACGCGGGTCCCTGACCATCGACGACGAAGGCACGCCCACCGAACGCACCATCCTGATCGAGGACGGCATCCTGGTTGGCTATATGCACGATCGGATGAGCGCCCGACTGATGGGCATGAAGGCCACCGGCAATGGTCGTCGGCAGTCCTACGCCCACATGCCGATGCCGCGCATGACCAATACCGGCATGCTGGCCGGCCAGGACGATCCGGCCGAGATGATCGCCTCGATGAAGCGCGGCCTTTACTGCGCCAATTTCGGCGGCGGCCAGGTCGACATCACCAACGGCAAGTTCGTCTTCCAGTGCACCGAGGCCTATCTGGTCGAGGACGGCAAGATCACCGCCCCGGTCAAGGGCGCCACCCTGATCGGCGACGGGCCAAGCGCCCTGACCCGGGTGACGATGATTGGCAATGACTTCGCCTTCGACCCCGGCATCGGGGTCTGCGGCAAGTCCGGCCAGGGCGTGCCCGTGGGCGTCGGCCAGCCGTCACTGAAGATCACCGGCCTGACCGTGGGCGGCACGGCGGTCTGAACCCGCCGACCTCGCGCCGAGACCTAGACCGTCAGCTTCAGGGTGAAGCTGGCGCTGGGGCCGGGATTGGTCGTCAGGCTCGCCTCGGCCTGGCGCACCAGGCCGCTCATCAGACGATGACCCAGGCCGCTGCGGCTCTGGTAGTCGTCCGGCAACCCGCAACCATTGTCGGAAACGGTCAGGGCCGCCCCGCCGGTCTCGACCCGCAGGACAATGCGGATCTCGCCCGAATCGCCGGGGACGAAGGCGTGTTTCTGGGCGTTGGTGACCAGTTCATTGACGATGGCGCCGATGGCGACGGCCCGGTCGCGGCTGATATGGAAGGGCTCCGCCTCGCAGAGGATGGCGATCGCCCCGGCCGTGAGCCCCGCGTCGTCGAGATCCTCGCAGAGCGCGCCCAGATAGGCCCCCAGGTCGATCGACTCGCTGCTGGCTCCCGCCGAATAGAGCCGCCGATGGGCCCGCGCCACGCCGATGACCCGCCGGGCGGCGTCGGCGAGACCCGCCTTCAAGGCCGGATCCTCCGCCTTGAAGGCCTGCAGTTCGAGCAGGGAGACGACCATCTGGAAATTGTTCTTCACCCGGTGGTCGACCTCCCGCAGCAGCAGGTCGCGCTCGGCCAGGCGGGCCTGAAGCTCGGCCATCATGATGGCCGCGAGCGCCACTTCAACCGCGCCTGAGACGAAGAAGGCCCCCACATTGACCGCCATCAGGTGATCTGTGAGCGCGAAGCTGAACCGGGGCGGCAGGACGAAATACCAGGCGCCCACCCCCGCCACGATCAGGGTCGCAAGGCCGGCGCGCCAACCTGCCAGCAAGGTCGCCAGCAGGGCCACGGGATAGACGAGGCCGAAAGGCAAGGCGCCCGGAGCGAACTGATCCAGCACCACGCGCGCCAGGCCTGAAAGCCCGATGCACATCAGGGTCACGCCGAGCTCGATGCTCCAGCGCGGCGCCACGCCCGCCGCTCTTCGTACCCAGTCGCCGCCGATCAACCGTCGCATATCAAGCCCCAGACCTGTCTTGCATGCGAGGGGAATTTCTCTCGTGCGTCAACAGCTTGCGGGATCGCTCGCCCGCTCCGACGCTCAGCGGTCAACAACCTGGATGATTCGCTCGGAGGAGGGCCGCCCGGCCAGACCACGCCCCGGCGCATAGGTGACGGTCAGGCCGCCGTTCTTGAGCACCGCGCCGGGTTTGGCGCCCTCGGCCAGCAGCACGCGCGCGATGCCGCTCAGCAGGCCGCGGTCGCCGTTGCGCGCCATCCGTTCGAACGCCTCGGCGGTCACCGTGGCGGCGTCGGCGACCAGCACCGAGGTCTCCGGCGTCGCGTCCTGAACGGTCTCGAAGCGCACCGGGCGCTGGGCGGCGCGGCTGGCCCGGGCGCTGGCCTGAAGCAGGCGCTGGAACAGGGCGTTGACCGAAATCACCGCCGGGGGCTGGATGGAAGACGCCCGCCCGGCGAGGGCCGCGGCGGCGCCGGTCGGGCGTTCGGCCGTGAACAGGGTCATGCCGCCCAGCTTGCTGGCCCGCAGGACCGACTCGCCCATCTCGTTCTTGTAGATCACGTCGCCGCGCGGGGCCGGATGCGGCGACAGCACCCAGACCTCGGAGCTGTTCTCGAACTTCAGCAACGGTTGCGGCGTCTGTCGGTCGAGCACGAAGGTCGCGCCGGCCTCGGAAACGTAGCGGGCGACGGGCGGCGCGATCGGCTTGCGCGATTCGGCCGAGCCGCGGCTGCCGAACAGGGCGTCTCGAAGATTGTGCGGCGTGGCCTGCGCCGCGACCGGCCCGGCGATGCTCGCCAGGGCCAAGGCCAGAACGAACGCGCAGCCTCCAGGCGCAGACATCTCCACCGATAAACTCTTCATGCGGCAGTCATGATCCGCGATCGGGGCGAATCTTGGACGCGAAACATCTTGTTGTCGCCACGCATGCCCCAGATACGCCTAGTCCCCGAAGCCAAACGCTCCCGCCGAGCGCAATCCAGCCGGCGGGAGCCCTTTGGTCAAGCCGCCATATACTGTCCGCCGTTCAGGGTCAGGGTGGCGCCGGTCACGAAGCCCGCGCGTTCGCCGGCCAGGAACGAGACCATGTCGGCGATCTCCTCGCCCTTGCCCAGGCGTCCGACGGGGATGCCGGCGATGATCTGGGCCAGGACGTTTTCCGGCACGGCCGCCACCATTTCGGTGTCGATATAGCCGGGGCAGATCACGTTGACCGTGACGCCCTTCTTGGCGTTCTCGAGGGCCAGCGCCTTGGTGAAGCCGATCAGGCCGGCCTTGGCGGCGGAGTAGTTGGTCTGGCCCATCTGGCCCTTCTGGCCGTTGATCGAGCTGATATTGATGATCCGGCCCCAGCCCTTGTCGCGCATGCCTTCGATGACCGGGCGGGTCATGTTGAAGGCGCTATCCATGTTGACGCGAATGACTTCCGACCACTGCTCGTAGGTCATCTTGTGCAGCATGCCGTCGCGGGTGATGCCGGCGTTGTTGACCAGCACCTCGATCGGGCCCAGCTCGGCTTCGACGGCCTTGACGGCCCGGGCGCAGTCCTCGAACGACCCGACATTGCCCTTGACGACCATCACGCCCAGCTCGTCGGCCGTGGCCTTGGCGGCGGCGTCATTGCCGGAATAGCCGGCCGCCACCTTCATGCCGTCGGCCACCAGGCGCCGACAGATTTCCTTACCGATCCCGCGGGTGCCGCCGGTCACGAACGCAACTCTCGCCATACAAATCTCTCCCTGGACTTCTTGTTCTTTTGCCGAAAACGCCGCGCCCGCCGTCAAGCGACGGGCGCGAGGGGTGTCAAAGAGGGCCTCAGACGGCCTCGACGCACATGGCCACGCCCATGCCGCCGCCGATGCACAGGGTCGCCAGGCCCTTCTTGGCGCCCGAGCGCTTCATCTCGTGCAGCAGGGTGGTCAGGATGCGCGCGCCCGAGGCGCCGATCGGGTGGCCGATGGCGATGGCGCCGCCGTTCACATTGACCTTGGACGCGTCCAGACCCAACTCGCCGACCACGCACAGCGACTGGGCCGCGAAAGCTTCGTTGGATTCGACCAGGTCGAGGTCGGCGACGCTCCAACCGGCCTTTTCCAGGGCCTTCTTGCTGGCCGGGATCGGGCCGGTGCCCATCACGTCAGGCTCGACGCCGGCATTGGCCCAGGAGGCGATGCGGGCCAGGGGCGTCAGGCCGCGCTTCTTGGCTTCGTCGGCGCTCATCAGCACCAGGGCGGCCGCGCCGTCATTGAGGCCCGAGGCGTTGGCCGCGGTGACCGAGCCGTCCTTGGCGAAGGCCGGGCGCAGGCCGGAAATGGCGTCGAGCGTCACGCCGTGACGGATGAACTCGTCGTCCTTGACCACCGTGTCGCCCTTGCGGCCCTTGATGGTGACCGGAACGATCTCGTCGGTGAACTTGCCGGCCTTCTGGGCGGCCTCGGCCTTGTTCTGGCTGGCGACGGCGAAGACGTCCTGGGCTTCGCGGGTGATCTGCCAGCGGCTGGCGATGTTTCTCGGCGGTCTGGCCCATGTGATAGCCGTGGAAGGCGTCCCACAGGCCGTCCTTGATCATGGTGTCGACCAGGGCCAGGTCGCCCATCTTCTGGCCGTTGCGCAGGCTCTGGGCGTGGGCGCCTGGCTCATGCTCTCCTGACCGCCGACCACCACGATATTGGCGATCTGCTGAGCGCCCAGAGCGACGGCGCGCAGACCCGAACCGCAGAGCTGGTTGAGGCTCCACGCCGGGCTGGTCACCGGGATGCCGGCATTGACCGCGGCCTGGCGGGCCGGACCCTGGCCGGCGCCGGCCTGCAGCACCTGGCCGAGGATGACCTCCTCGACGTCGGCGGCGGTGATTCCCGCCCGCTCGACCGCCGCCTGGATGGCGATCTTGCCCAGTTCATGAGCCGGCAAGCTGGACAGCGCGCCGAGGAACGAGCCAACCGGGGTTCGGACGGCGGAGACGATGACGATGTCGCTCATGGCGAGGCTCCCAAGACGAAGATCCAGGCGCTTCGCAGTTGCGGCGCCCGTGTTTTTGCGGTGCAGCAGCACCATGCCGAAACGAACGAGGTTCGTCACCGACACATTTTCACGGGATGTTGCGCGTTCCAAGTGCTCGCGACACTGGCGCCATGCCTTTGCATTCGCGATAGTGCAATGCGAAAAGACAGGGACAACGCTGTCCTAGGGAACGAAATGTCCGAGAACACCGAAAACGGCGAAACGCCCGCGGGGCTCAAGCCCGGCGAAAAAAACGGCGGTCAGCGCGTCATCATCAAGAAATACGCCAACCGCCGCCTCTACAACACGGCGTCCAGTTCGTATGTCACGCTTGAACACCTGTCGGACATGGTCAAGGAGGGCGTCGACTTCGTCGTCTATGACGCCAAGTCCAATGACGACATCACCCGCTCGGTGCTGACCCAGATCATCTTCGAGGAAGAAAATCGCGGCGGCGGCCAGAACCTGTTGCCGATCCAGTTCCTGCGGCAGTTGATCGGCTTCTACGGCAATTCGATGCAGGCCTTCCTGCCCAGCTATCTGGAAATGTCGCTGGAAAGCTTCACCAAGCAGCAGGAACGCATGCGCGGTCAGTTCGCGGGCCTGGCGCCCAGCGCCCTGACCCCGGCCAAGATGCCGACCATCGGCGTCGGGGTCTATGAAGAGCAGATCCGCCAGAACATGGCGCTGTTCGACCGGGCCATGAAGATGTTCTCGCCCTTCGCCTATGCCCGGCCCGAGGACGGTTCGGCGCCCGCCGCGACCGAGACGGCGGCGCCCGCCGCCGCGCCGGCCCCGAGCGAGGACTCCCTGGCCGACCTCAAGCGTCAGCTCGAGGCCATGCAGGCCCAGATCGAGAAGCTGGCCACCAAGCCTTAACCACGCCGGCCCATGCGTTCTTAACGGTCCCGGCTCTAGGGTCGGGACCATGAACGGCCCGATCGATCCCATCTCGCGCACGCCCTCGGCCCGCCGGGCGCTGACCGCCCCCCCTCCTCCGACCACGCATCGGTGGACGAGGGCGAAGAGGAGGTCGTGTTCGTGCGCGATGAGCAGCCCGGTCGCTCGTCGCCGCCTCCGCCCCGTCGCGGGGCTTTCGCCACCTTCGCCGCCCACCTGATGGGTCAAAGCGGCCAGAAGCGCGGGCTGCGCGGTGGGCAGGAAGTGCTCGACGCGGCGCGTTCGACCTATCTCGGGACGGAATATTCCGGGGATTCCGATCGCCGCCCCCGGGCGGGCGTGATCCGCAAGACCGAGATCTAGGGCTTCAGCCGAGCCAGATGGGCCTCGAGGGCCGCCACCCGCGCTTCCAGATCCGCGACCTTCTGGTCGAGCCCGACCGGCGACAGGGCATGGCCGCCGACCCCGGCCCGCAAGGCGGCCTCGGCGACCGACACGCCCAAAAGTTCAGCGAATGCCGCGACTTCCGTCTTTGAGAGCTCGCGCTGGTCCTTGAAGGCCAGGTCCAGCTCGGCCGGGCTCATGCCGGCCACGGCGGCCAGAACCGCTCGCCCCACGCCGCGCTCTGCCAGGCGGGCGTCATACCAGAGGCGATCGAAGAACAGGGCCATAGGCGGCGTCTAAAGCGAGACGCCGGCTTGGCGCCAGTCTTGCTTAATCGAAGGTGAAGACCCTTCGAGCGAGCCCCGCGTCATGTTCACCATCATCATCCGCTTCTTCGACATCGCTCTGGTGACGCTGATCTTCTCGGCGCTGACCTAGGGCCTATCGCCTTCTTCGATCAGCCAGCAAACCTCAAGGTCATCGGCCCAAGGTGAAATCTGGCCTCGAAATTGCGCTCGCGCCACCACGTTAGCGCTTTCACCGACCCTTAGACGATCCCCGATCGACACCCGCAGCTGATCTCGTCGCTGCTGATCCTCAGCCAATGCGCCGAAGCCATCGCCGGCGTCACTGACGACCTCGCCACTTTGAAACGCCGCCGCCCATCGCAGCCAAATAGCCCAGGACTCCATCGCAAGATCGAACAGCTCTGGCGACGCTTCGGCGAGACGATATTGACTCGTGAATTCATCGATATCGTCATCAAAGACTAGCTCGTAGACGTGCGGACAACCTCGAAAATCGGCGATGCCGGCACGGGGGCCGTCGTGAACGTCGTCGACGGTGTAGACCTTTTCCCACGCCAATCGCGCTGACCTAGTTCGCGTCACCGAAGTCGACATCGCGGCGGGCCGCGACGATGGTGACGATGAAGCCGGCCAGCACGTCCAGCAGCACCATCACGGTGAGCAGGAAGAAGACCGAGGTCGCGAAGGCCGGGGCGAGCAGGAACTCGACCAGGCAGACGATGAACAGCACCATCGACAGCGAGTGGTTGATGATCGCGATCTTGCGGCTGGTGGTGGATTTCAGCAGCTCGACGAACAGCACCACTAGGGCCCCGGCCAGCAGCAGGTCGCCCAGGCTGACCACCCACTCGGCCCGCGAGGTCATGTGGATCGTGAACAGTTGCTCGCTGAGGCGCTGGAGGCGCTCGGAACCGAAGCCGCCGGCGACCGTCAGGACGATGAGATTATAGACCAGCACCGCAGGGCCAGCAGCGGAACGCGGCGAACATATGATCTTCCCCCTAGAGCCGCTTGAACGGCGCGCTAGGATTAACCGTATTTCGGTCCGAGGTGAAGCTGGCGCCGCCCCACGCGCGAGCCGGCCCGCGAAAGGCCCTAGGCTTCGTCGACGCCCAGCGGATTGCGCAGCCGCGACTGCAGCCACATCACGCCCAGCAGATCCGAGACCGAGGCCTTGAGCCGGCCGAAATTGGTGTATTTCGACACGCCGCTTTCCCGGTGGCGGTGGTTCACCGGCTGGAAGTCGACCTGATAGCCCTCGCGGATCATCAGGGCCGGCAGATAGCGGTGGATGTGATCGAAATAGGGCAGCCGGAGAAAGGCCTCGCGGCGAAAGGCCTTGAGCCCGCAGCCGGTGTCGTTGGCGGTGTCCCTCAGCAGGCGCTTGCGCACGCCGTTGCCCAGCTTGGACGCCCAGCGCTTGGCCGAGCTGTCCTGGCGCTTGACGCGCTCGCCGCCGATCAGGGCCACCTCGGGGGCCGCGGCCGCCAGGGCCCTGGCCAGGCGCGGAGCGTCGGCGGGATCGTTCTGGCCGTCGCCGTCCAGGGTAATGACGATCGGGGCCCGCGCCGCCAGCACGCCGCTGCGCACCGCCCGGCTCTGGCCTGAATTCTTGCGATGCGACAGCACGCGCAGCTGCGGAATCTCGGCCTTCAGGGCGACCAGCAGCGCCTTGGTGTCGTCGCGGCTGGCGTCGTCGATGAAGATGATTTCGTGGTTCTCGCCGGCGAAGGCGGCGGCGATCTCGCGCGCCAGGGCCGGCGCGGCGCCGCCCTCGTCGAACACGGGAACGACAATCGAGAAATCGGGCGCTGGGGCGGTGCTCGCGGTCATCTGTTTCTAATACCGGAAAAGTCGCGTCGAGCCCGCCCTTTTCAAACCCCTCGGTTTGAAAAGGATAAACGGGCTCGAATCCAACATCTTAGAGCGCGATCACCGCCGAAACCGGTGTCCACTTTCGGCTATCGCGCTCTTCCGAAAGGATCGTGCTATTCCAGCAGCCATGACGCTTGAATCTCGCCTCGATGACTGGAGCCGCGGTTGGCGCGGCCCGCTGTTCGCCGCCCTGGTCGCCCTGGTCGCCGGTCTGCCCGGCCTGTTCACCATGCCGCCGCTCGATCGCGACGAGTCGCGGTTCGCCCAGGCCACCGCCCAGATGCTCGAGACCGACGATCTGGTGGTGATCAAGTTCCAGGACCAGCCGCGCTTCAAGAAGCCGGTCGGCATCCACTGGCTGCAGGCCTTGAGCGTCACGGCCCTCTCGGCGCCCGAGGATCGCGGCATCTGGGCCTATCGCATCCCGTCCCTGCTGGGCGCGATGCTGGCGGCGGCGGCCTGCGCCTGGGGCGCGGCGGCGCTGCTGGGACCCCGCACCGGCCTGCTGGCCGGGGCGATCCTGGGCGCCACCTTCCTGCTGTCGACCGAGGCCTTCATCGCCAAAACCGATGCGGCCCTGTGCGGCTTCACCACCCTGGCCATGGCCGCCTTCGCGCGGATCTATGTCGCCAGCCTGGCGGGCGAGACGTCCGATCGCTGGACCAAGGTCGCCTTCTGGGTCGGCCTGGCCATGGCGGCCCTGATCAAGGGGCCCGTCGGGCTGATGGTCGTGCTGCTGACTGGCCTGTCGCTGTGGGCCTGGGACCGCAAGGCCCCGTGGGCCAGGAACCTGGGCTGGAGCTGGGGCCTGATCCTGTTCGCCGCCATCGTCGCGCCCTGGGCCACCATGATCACCGTGGCGACCGACGGGACCTTCTGGTCGACCGCCGTGGCCGGCGACCTGGCCCCCAAGCTGGCCGGCGGCCAGGAAAGCCATGGCGCGCCGTTCGGCAGCTACGCTCTGCTGGCCGCGCTGCTGGTCTTTCCGGCCACCCTGCTGCTGCCGGCCGGCCTGACCCTGGGCTGGACGGGCCGCCGCGAAGCCGGCGTCCGCTTCGCCCTGTGCTGGCTGATCCCGACCTGGCTGCTGTTCGAACTGCTGCCGACCAAGCTGGCCCACTACACCCTGCCCGCCCTGCCCGCCCTGGCCATGCTGATGGCCGCCAGCGTCCGGATCCCCCTCGGCGGCGTTTCGCGGACGATCGGCGCGGTCCTGTCGGCCCTGGCCGGGGTGCTGCTCGCCGGTCTCGTGGCCTATCTCTACACGGCTCATGGCGATCCGGGCGACCTGCCCATGACCGTCCTGACCGCCGCGCTGTTCCTGGTCGCCGGCGGTGTCGGCGCGGCGCTGCTGATGCGCGGGACCGCCGCCACCGCCCTGGTCGCGGCCGGGGTCCTGGGGATCCTGGCCCACGCCGCCCTGGTGGGCCTGTTCGTCCCGCGTCTGGAGCCGCTGCTGCTGTCGCCGCGCCTGGAGACGGCCCTGGAG
>NZ_PEGG01000058.1 GCF_002737765.1 Caulobacter sp. B11
TCACCGTGCAGAACACCCTGGGCGTCACTGGCGTCCATCCGGTTCCGGTCGACATCGTCGAGGCCCAGGCCCGCGCCGTGCTCGACGACATCGGGGCCGACGCGATCAAGACCGGCATGCTGGGCGACGTGGCCATGGTCGAGGCCGTGGCCCGGGTGCTCGACAGCGCGCCCGGCATACCCGCTGTCATCGATCCGGTGATGGTCGCCAAGGGCGGGGCCTCGCTGCTGGCCCAGGCGGCGGTCGGGGCCGTCTGTACCCTGATGATCCCGCGCGCCGCCCTGCTGACCCCTAACGCGCCCGAGGCCGCCGCCCTGACCGGGCTTGAGGTCGAGACCACCGACGACCTGCGCCGCGCCGCCGAGATCCTGCTGGGCCTCGGCGCTCGGGCGGTGCTGATGAAGGGCGGGCATGTGGGCGGCGAGCGGGTGGTCGACCTGCTGATCACGCCCCAGGGCGAGACCACCTTCGAGGGCGAGCGGATCGACACCCGCCACACCCACGGCACCGGCTGCACCCTGGCCTCGGCCTGCGCCGCCGGCCTAGCCCAGGGGCTACCGCTGACGGAAGCGGTTGCGCGGGCCTGGAGCTATGTGCACGGCGCCATGCTGCATGCGCCGGGCTTCGGGGCCGGGCACGGGCCGCTGGATCATGGATGGATGAGACGCTGATGGGCCAGACGCTTGAAGACCGGCTCGTCGACATCATCCACGGCGTGCCGAGCACGATGCAGGTGTTGCGCACCGTCCGTGACCTGAACCTGCCCGACTGGATGATCTTTTCCGGGGCAGTCTATCAGCCGGTCTGGAACCACCTGACCGGCCGGGCGCCCGACTATGGCATCCGCGACTATGACGTGGCCTATCACGACGCCTCCGACACCTCCTACGAGGCCGAGGATGTGGTGATCCGCAAGGTCGCCGCCGCCTTCGAGCCGCCGCTGCGCGACCTAGTCGAGGTGCGCAACCAGGCCCGGGTGCATCTGTGGTTCGGCCAGAAGTTCGGGGCGGACGAGCCCTATCCGCCCTTGCTGACCAGCGCTCACGCCCTGGAGCGGTTCGTGGCCACGGCCTTCTGCGTCGGGGTGCGGCTGGAGCCCGACGACAGCCTGCGGGTCTGGGCCCCGTTCGGCCTGGACGACCTGTTCGCGATGCAGCTGAAGCCCAATCCCAAGCGGGTCAAGGGCGCGGGCGGCTGGGACCGGACCACCGCCTCGGCCAAGGCCCGCTGGCCCGAGATCACCATCGCGGGGGATTGAAGGCCGTCGAACAACATTGTTTCGGTGACAATGTTGGCTTTGCTCGGCCCATTGATTGGTCCTATCAGGTCGGGTCGACAACCTTCACCGGGAGCCGCGCCATGCGCCAGTGGACCATCGACGCCTTCGCCTCGGCACCCTTCAAGGGCAATCCGGCCTGCGTGGTCGAGCCTCTGGACGCCTGGCCCGACACGGCCTGGATGCAGGCCCTGGCCGCCGAGAACAACCAGGCCGAAACCGCCTTCCTGCTGAAGACGGAGGATCCGGCCCGCTTCGGCCTGCGCTGGTTCACGCCCACCCTTGAAGCGCCCCTGTGTGGTCACGCCACCCTGGCGGCGGCCCACATGCTGTTTAACGAACTCGGCGCGACGGCCGAACTGCTGCGCTTCGACACCCTGTCGGGCGAACTGACCGTGCGGCGGGCCGGCGAGCGCCTGGAGATGAACTTCCCCGCCGATCCGCCGCGCGAGGTCGCCGCGCCGCCCGGCCTGGCCGAGGCCCTGGGCGTCACGCCCGTCGAGGTGCTGGCCGGGGCCTATCTGATCGCGGTTCTGGAGGACGAGGCCGCGGTGCGCGGCCTGAACCCCGATCTGATGGCGCTCAAGCGGATCGGCGAGGGCGTCGCGACCGGCGGGCCGGGCCAGACGATCGTCGTCGCCCTGGCCGATCCCGACAGTCCCTATGATGTGGTCAGCCGCTTCTTCGCGCCCGGCTTCGGCATCCCGGAAGACCCCGCCACCGGCTCGGCCCACTGCCTGTTGTCGCCGTTGTTCTCGGCGCGTCTGGGCCGTCCGACCCTGAACTTCCATCAGGCCTATCCCGGGCGCGGCGGCGACCTGGAATGCGAAAGCCGCGGCGCGCGCGTACTGTTGCGCGGCCGCGGCGTGACGGTGGTGGAGAGCCGGCTCCGGGTGGAGCCGGGCTCGATCTAGACCCCCGGAGGCCTAGTAGCGGTAGGGCCGCTCGCCATAGCCCGCGCCATAGTCGCGATCATGGCGCTCATAGCGGATCTGGGCGCTGATGCGATCGAAGCGGCGGTCGAGGTCGGCGCGTTCCCAGCGGGTCAGGCCGTTGGCGCGATAGCGGTATTCGAGACGGGCGGTTTCGCGCAACTCGGTCTTCAGGCGCATGGCCTCGCGGCGGTTCAGGTCGCCGGTGCGGACGCCGCGGTCGATGCGGCGCTCCAGCTGGTCCTGGCGCTGGTTGATATTGTAGCCCTGCGCCGAGGCGGCGGCGGGAACGGCGACGGCGGCGACGGCCGAGACCGCGGCGATCGAAATCAGAATCTTTTTCATCGTACGGTTCCTCTAAAAGGGTCCGTCGTCTGGGTGACGACGTTGACCCCTAGAGACCACGCCCAGCCTGAAGCGGTTCTGAGCCGTTCGTTGTCTGGCGTTCAGGTTCGCCGACCGGTGGTCGGCTCGGGTCTGGCGTTCAGGTTCGCCGACCGGCCTTGGCCCTAGGCCGCGGCGGAGCGGAGAGCGGTGTCGTGCGCCGCCGCGACGGCGTGTTCGATGGCGGCGTAGAGCTTGGTCACCTCGATCGGCTTGGCCACGTGGCCGTCCATGCCGGCCGCCAGATAGGACTCGACCTGGTGGACCAGGGCGCTGGCGGTGACCGCCACGATCGGCACCCGCGGGCGATGTTCCGCCGATTCCAGGGCGCGGATGGCGCGGGCGGCGTCGACGCCGTCCATCACCGGCATGTGGATATCCATCAGGATCACGTCGTAGCCGCCCAGCTTCGAGGCCTCGACACAGGCCTTGCCGTCCGCGACCAGCACGACCTCGGCGCCCAGGGGCGCCAGGACGGCGGCGATGACCTTCTGGTTGGTGGGATTGTCGTCGGCCGCCAGCACGCGAAGGCGCCGTTCGCCGAACGTGCTGGCCTGGGGCTGGACCTCGGCCTCGGCCATGGGCTCGGCGCGGGGAATGGCGACGACCACGGTGAAGGTCGAGCCCTGGCCCTCGCGGCTCTGAACGTTGATCTCGCCGCCCATCACCGTGGTCAGTTCGCGGCAGATGGCCAGGCCGAGGCCTGAACCGCCGAACCGCCGGGTGGTCGAGTTGTCGGCCTGGACGAACTTGTCGAACAGCCGCGGCAGGGTCTCCGGGTCGATGCCGATGCCGGTGTCCATGACGTCGACGCGCAGGCCCGAGCCGTTCTCGGCCGAGCCGAATCGCACCGAGACCGACCCTTCGAGGGTGAACTTCAGGGCGTTGGAGATCAGGTTGCCCAGGATCTGGCGCAGGCGGTCGACGTCGCCGCGCCAGGCGCCGAGCGCCTCGGGGGCCACGGAGACCTCGAAGGCCAGGTTCTTGTCGCGCGCCTGGCTGGCATAGGTTTCGCGGACCTTGCCGGCCAGATCCGACAGGTCGAAGTCGCGCTCGATCAGGTCCAGCCGGCCGGCCTCGATCTTCGACAGGTCCAGCACATCATTGAGCACCGACAGCAGCAGGGTCCCGGAGTCGCGGATCACCGCCAGGCGCTCACGCTGGGCCGAGGTCAGGTCGTCCATGTCCATGACCTCGGTCATGGCCAGCACGCCATTCAGGGGCGTGCGGATCTCGTGGCTGATATTGGCCAGGAAGTGGGATTTCAGCACATTGGCGGCGTTGGCCGCGTCGCGCGCCTTGACCAGCTCGGCCATGGCCCCGCGCAGGTCGTGGTCATTGATCTCCAGTCGGGAGACCAGATGGTTGAAACTGTCGGTCAGGCTGTGGAAGACGTCGTCGTCGCTGGCCTGCTCAACGGTCTTGAACTGGCCGCCGACCGCGACGACCTGCATGGCGGCCGACAGCCGCTCCATCGGCTTGGTCATGCGTCGCGCCAGGCCGTTGGCCAACAGGATGGCCAGGCCGGCCGAGCCGAAGAACAGCGCCCCGGTCAGGGCCAGGTTGCGGGCCAGGATATCGATCAGGCTGGGCTGGCGCGCCACCAGTTCGACGGTGCCGACCCGGCGGCCGGCCATCTGCACCGGCTTGACCAGAACATCGACGTCGTGGGCCCTGGCCGCGCCGGCCTGGGCGACGACACGGCCTCGATCGTCCAGAAGCCGGACAGCCGCGACATGCGGGGCCGAGGCGATGGCGGCCAAGGCCCGGCCCGCGTCGGCGTCATTGTGATCGGCCAGGGACGCCGCCGCGCCGGCGGCGACCATCTGGGCCAGGACATCGTGATTGGCGCGCGATTCCTGCCGCGCGACGCCCCATTGCTGCAACATGAAGCAGGTGCTGGCCGCCAGTAGGGCCATCACCGTGGTGATCAGGGCGACGCCGGCGATGCGCACCTGAAGCGGCGCGTGAGTCGGGGTCTCGAGGCGGCGGTCGTCGATCATGGCCCGTCCGATGGGGTGACTGAGCCGCACAGTGCGGCAATCTCCCTAACGTTTCGCTTCCGGCAAAGGGTATTTCGCGACAAAACAACGCTAACGGTCGTTTCCTAATTGCCAGGATCTTAACTTTGCGTTTACCTTATTTCTTAGGGTTTCGTTAAGGAGATGGGTCTTGGAAAAGGTATTTGTTGCTCAACGTGTGGCCAGCAAGCTGTACGTGACCGAAGGCGCGATCGACACGGCCATGGTCGAAGCCGCCGCCCTGATGGCCGATCTGGTCCAGGGTCGTAAGGACCTCGGCCTGTCCGCCGTCGTCGGCGACAAGGCGACCGTCAAGGTGATGCAAGCCCTTGCCGCGCTTGGCGAAGCGCGTGCGGCCATGGTGGAAACCCACCAGGAGCTGGAAGAGGTCAAGCTGCGCCTGGGCGTGCGCACCAAGATGGCGGGCTGGGACGAGCGCAAGCTCCAGGGCGCGCTGAGGAGCCCGCGTCTGCGCGAAGCAGGCTGAGCCTCGCCGAATCTTTCAAGACTTTAACTTCGCGGGGCCCCTATTGTGAGATAGGGGCCTTTGCATGATCAGCCTGGTATTTGTTCTTCTCTGGGGCGCGCATATCGCCGTCGTGGCGCTGGCCTGGTGGCGCGGCGGCGCGGCCGAGCGGCTCGCCGCGAGCCTGGTGATCACCTCGACCATCGTCGCCAAGCTGATCTATATGGGCCTGTCGGAGGCGAGCCAGACACTGCCCCTGCTGGCGGTCGACGGCGGATTGGCCCTGGGCTTCCTGATCCTGTCGCTGCGGTTCGTGAAATCGTGGCTGGGCATCGCCATGGTGCTGGAAGGCGTCCAGTTCAGCCTGCACGCCTACTTCCTGGTCGCCGACCAGCCGCATGACATGATCTATGCCGCCGTCAATAATGTGGTGACCGGCGGGGTGCTGATCTGCCTGCTGGTCGGGACGATCCAGCACTGGCGTCGCCGCGCGGCGCTCGCAGCAAGATAATTGCCGACCGCGACGATTTAGCGGCCCCAGGCGGAAAATCTCTCCTTGCCTTTGGCCTCGAAACGGCGTTTCTCGCCGGCGGGCCACGCCCCCCCAACGGGGCGCTGTCCATCTGTAAGGATGGGAGACATCGCTATGACCACCCTCGCCAAGCCGGCGCAACGCCCGGCTCGTCCCGAGTTCTCTTCCGGCCCCTGCGCCAAGCGCCCCGGCTGGACCCCCGAAAATCTCAGAAACGCCGTGCTGGGTCGCTCGCACCGCTCCAAGCTGGGCAAGGCGCGCCTCAAGGCCGCCATCGACCAGACGCGCGACGTGCTGGAAGTCCCCGCCGACTTCCTGATCGGCATCGTCGCCGGGTCGGACACCGGCGCCGTCGAGATGGCCATGTGGTCGATGCTCGGCGCCCGCCCGGTCCAGCTGATGGCCTTCGAATCGTTCGGCAAGGACTGGGTCACCGACGTGACCAAGCAGCTGAAGCTGCCCGACGTCGAGGTGCTCGACGCGCCCTACGGCCAGCTGCCCGACCTGTCCAAGGTTGATCCGGCCAAGGACCTGGTCTTCACCTGGAACGGCACCACCTCGGGCGTCCGCGTCCCGAACGCCGACTTCATCAGCGCCGAGCGTGAAGGCATCGTGATCTGCGACGCCACCAGCGCCGCCTTCGCCCAGGACCTGGACTGGACCAAGCTGGATGTCGTGACCTTCTCCTGGCAGAAGGCGCTCGGCGGCGAAGGCGCGCACGGCGTTCTGATCCTGTCGCCCCGCGCTGTGGCGCGCCTCGAGAGCTACACGCCGGCCTGGCCGATGCCCAAGCTGTTCCGCATGACCAAGGGCGGCAAGGTCAGCCTCGACATTTTCGAGGGCGCGACCATCAACACGCCCTCGATGCTCTGTGTCGAAGATGCGCTCGACGCCCTGAAGTGGGCCGCGTCGATCGGCGGGCTGGAAGGCATGCAATCGCGCGCTGACCAGAACCTGGCCGTGATCGCCGACTGGGTGGCCAAGACCCGTGGGTCGATTTCCTGGCCGCCACGCCGGAGATTCGCTCGAACACCTCGGTGTGCCTCAAGGTCGTAGACTCCAAGATCTGCGCCCTGCCGGAAGACGCCCAGGCCGACTTCGCCAAGAAGCTGGCCAGCCTGCTCGAGAAAGAGGGCGCCGCCCTCGACATCGGCGGCTATCGCGACGCCCCGGCCGGCCTGCGCATCTGGTGCGGCGCCACCGTCGAGGCTTCGGATCTCGAGGCCCTGACGCCCTGGCTCGACTGGGCGTTCGCCACCCTCAGCGCCGACCTAGTCGCCGCTTAACTCAACGTACTGCGCCGAACCCCTCCCCCTTGCGGGGAGGGGCAGGGGTGGGGGTGAGCCCCGCCCTGTCCGCGCTGACACCCCCACCCCCAGCCCCTCCCCGCAAGGGGGAGAGGAGAAGGTTCCAAAATCATGACCGCTCCCGCGTCCTCATCGCTGACAAGCTTTCCCCCGCCGCCGTCGACATCTTCAAGAATCGCGGCGTCGATTTCGACATCAAGGTCGGCCTGACTAAGGACGAACTGATCGCCGTGATCGGCGACTATGACGGCATCGCCATCCGCTCGGGCGCCAAGCTCGACAAGGACGTGATCGCCGCCGCCCACCGCCTGCGGGTCATCGCCCGGGCCGGCATCGGCGTCGACAATGTCGACATCCCGGCCGCCACCGCCAAGGGCATCGTGGTGATGAACACCCCGTTCGGCAACTCGATCACCACCGCCGAGCACGCCATCGCCATGATGTTCGCCCTGGCTCGCCAGCTGCCCGCCGCTGATGCGAGCACCCAAGCGGGGAAATGGGAGAAGAACCGCTTCATGGGCGTGGAGCTGTACGCCAAGACCCTGGGCCTGATCGGGGCCGGCAATATCGGCGGCATCGTCGCCGACCGGGCTCTGGGCCTGAAGATGAAGGTCGTGGCCTACGACCCCTTCCTGTCGCCCGAGCGCGCCGTGGAAATGGGCGTCGAGAAGGTCGAGCTGGACGACCTGCTGGCCCGCGCCGACGTCATCACCCTGCACACGCCCCTGACCGACAAGACCCGCAACATCCTGTCGGCCGAGGCCCTGGCCAAGACCAAGAAGGGCGTGCTGATCGTCAACTGCGCCCGCGGCGGCCTGGTCGATGAAGTCGCCCTGCGCGCCCTGCTCGACAGCGGCCATGTCGGCGGCGCGGGCTTCGACGTCTTCATCACCGAGCCGGCCAAGGAAAACCCGCTGTTTGGCAGCGACCGCGTCGTGGCCACCCCGCACCTGGGCGCCAGCACCAGCGAAGCCCAGGAGAATGTCGCCCTGCAGGTGGCCGAGCAGGTCAGCGACTATCTGCTGACCGGGGCGGTGACCAACGCGCTGAACAGCCCGTCGATCACGGCGGAAGAGGCCCCCAAGCTGAAGCCCTTCGTGGCCCTGGCCGAGAAGATCGGCGCCCTGGCCGGTCAGATGGTCGATTTCGGCATCAAGGCCATCGACATCGCCTATGAGGGCGAGGTCTCCAAGCTCAACGTCAAGCCGATGACCTCGGCCGCCCTGGCGGGGATCCTCAAGCCGATGTTGGCCGAGATCAACATGGTTTCGGCTCCGGCCGTGGCCAAGGATCGCGGCATCACCGTCTCCGAGAGCCGCCAGGAGGTCAGCCCCACCTATGACAGCCTGATGCGCATCACCATCACCACCGAAAAGGGCAAGCGCGCCTTCGCCGGCACGGTGATCGCCGGCGCGCCGCGCGTCGTCGAGGTCAAGGGCATGGAACTGGACGCGGCCTTCTCGCCGGCCATGCTCTATGTCAACAACCTCGACAAGCCCGGCTTCATCGGGGCCCTGGGCATGCTGTTGGGCGAGGCGGGCGTCAATATCGCCACCTTCAACCTCGGCCGCGTCTCGGCCGACGAGGACGCCATCGCCCTGGTCGGTATCGACCAAGCCCCGGACGCCGCCCTGCTGGCCAAGATCCAGGCCCTGCCGCACGTCAAGGAAGCCCGCGCCCTGACATTCTAAGGACAGGTTCCCTCTCCTCGCAAGGGGAGAGGGGACACGCCGTGCGAAGAGGATCAGCATGCCCTTTCGACCCTTCGCCAACCGCAGGATCAACGGCGTGTTCTTTGCGCTGTTCATCGCCATGGCAGCCTTCGCCCTGTGGCGGGCGCTGGTCCCGCCCGATGGCAGCGTCGGCCTGATCCCGTGGGACAAGGCCAAGCATTTCATCGTCTTCTACGGTCTGGCCGGCTGCGCCAGCCTGGCTCTGCCGCGCAGCCGGCTGTGGCGCATCGGCCTGGTGGTGCTGGCGTTCGGCGGGCTGATCGAGCTGATCCAGCCCCTGGCCGGCCGTGACGCGGATCTGGGCGACCTGCTGGCCGACGCGCTGGGCATAGCCGCCGCCTTTGGGCCGATGATCGTGGGGCGCTGGCGGGATCGCTGAGGGCGTAGGACTAGGTCACCCTTCCTCACCTCACCGTCTCCCCGGCGAAGGCCGGGGCCCAGATCGAACCCCGAGATGCGAGTGATCTGGGCTGGGTCACAAGGCGCATCATCCCCAAACGCTCAAGCTGAATCTGGGCCCCGGCCTTCGCCGGGGAGGCGGAGTGATAGAGGATTGCGCCCTTACGATCTCTCCTAAGCCTCGAACGTCCCCCCGCGCCCCTCGCCGTCACGGAACCGCGCCGCGCCCGCCCGGGCCTCGCGGCGCAGGGGCTCCAGTCCGCCATGCGCCTCGGCGGTGAGCGCCGCCGCCAGGCTCGCATCCCACTGGCCAAAAGCCGAGGCGCGGTCGGCGCGCAGGCAGATCTGCGGAAGGCGGCGATCTGGGCGGCCAGGGCCTGGGCCTCGACCAGGGCCGAACCGTCGGCGACCACCCGGTCGGCCAGGCCCCAGGACAGGGCCTCGGCCGCACTGACCGGTCGTCCGGTCAGGATCATGTCCAGGGCCCGGCCCTGGCCGACGATGCGCGGCAGACGCACCGTACCGCCGTCGATCAGCGGCACGCCCCAGCGGCGGCAAAACACCCCGAACACCGCGCTCTGGGCCGCCACCCGCAGGTCGCACCACAGGGCCAGTTCCAGTCCGCCGGCCACCGCATGGCCCTCGACCGCCGCGATCACCGGCTTGGACAGCAGCCGCCGCGTCGGCCCCATCGGCCCCTCGCCGTCGGGATCATAGCGCTCGCCGGCCCCCTCGGCCGCCACGGCCAGATCGAAGCCGGCGCAAAAGGTCCCGTTCGCCCCGGTCAGGATGGCCACGGCGGCGGTCGCGTCAGCCTCGAAGGCGTCGAAGGCGGCGTTCAGCTGCAGGGCCGTGGCCGGATCGACGGCGTTACGCTTGGCCGGCCGGTTGATGGTCACGGTCCAGACAGGACCATCGGGCTCGACTGTAACCGGGTTCATCGCCGCTCGTCTCCACACTGCTCAGGCTCATCATCGCGGGGAGAGGCGGCGTTTGAAACCGCCCGCCCGGCGATCTCCGCGGGTCGCCCGGTGTTCGGGGGCGACAGCGACGTTCGTCGTCCCAAGGGGGTTTGACGAAGATCAAGACGCCGGAAGTGCGCCAAGCTATAGC
>NZ_PEGG01000059.1 GCF_002737765.1 Caulobacter sp. B11
AACGGTCGCGGGCGCGGCCTGGGTCATCAATACTCTCCCGGTGCATGGTCACGCCTTGTTGGACGGGCGTGTTCGCCTGCGAGAAAGCACAGCCGACCGCGTGATGCAAACGGCTGTTTGGATGTAAGGGAACATCGATCAGTTAGGCCAGGTGACCTTAGGGGAGGTGCGGGACGGTCCCTGCCCCGTTCGCCCGGCGCGGCAGGCGGCGGCGCGAACACGCCCGCGCCGCCTCGCGCCCCAACGGGCCGCAAGGTGAAAACGGAAAGGGTCGCGGCGCGCCGGACATCGTCCGGAGAACTTTGATGGGGGTACCGTTTCGACAACGTCCGACGCGCCGCGCGACCGTCTCGATCATCAGCCTTCCGGCGGGCGGCGCTGTTGACGCCTTACCGAAAGCCGCGTCCACCGGTTTCCCGGCCTGGCGGCGGACGAAGCACGAGGGCCTAAGGCTCAAATCACCCGTGTTTGCCTTCGTCCCAGGCCGACGGCGGGCGGGTTTCCGCAGCGACGGAAAGCCCCGGACGCGGTCGGGTATCCGCCCCGACCCCAGCCCCGCTCGATCACCCCCGCCGCCGCACCGGTCGCTGGCCTTGCGCCCTTTCCACCGCGACGAGGTGGGATGAGCTTACGGGCGGTTTGAGCGCCTACGGGATGTGAGGCTGATAATTTTTCAGGGCGTTGAAGTTGTTGGGGTTTGCGGGGGCGTCACCGTTGATGGATCCAGCTGGATCCCCGTTCGGGGGCGCCCAGATCCTCCCCCGAAGGGGGAGGTGGCCCGGAGGGCCGGAGGGGGAAGTCGCAGAGCGTCAGCAAAACTTCCCCCTCCGTCGGCTTCGCCGACACCTCCCCCTCTGGGGGGAGGATCTGGAGAGGGCCGCTCCGCCAATCAGGCCGAGGGGATCAAACCCTAACCCGCCGACCCCAACGCCCGGGCGGCCGTCCAGCGCATGCGGTAGGCCATCATCGCCGTTTCGCCGAGCCGGTCGACCAGCCGCCAGTTGACCACGGCCCCGACCGGGGCCCCGACCACCGGCAGCATCTGGGCCAGCTTGGCCAGGTCGATATGGTCGCGATACTGCTGCTGGAAGGCCCGCCAGTCGAAGGCCGACAGGTCGGACGGCCGCTCGGCCCGACGCGCGTCCCAGTCGTCCATCTGTTCCAGGACCAGGGCCCGGTGCTCGGCGTCGGAAAAGGCCAGCTGAAAGATGTGCAGGATGTAGAGCCGCTCATCCAGCACTGCGGCGTCGTGGCCATAGAGGGCGGCGATCTCGAACAAGAGCTTGATCTTGAAGCTCATCAGCAGCGGAAAATCGGCGGCCGCCAGCATGAAGCCCCCGGCCCCGGCCACCCCGCCCTCGGCGGCGGCGGCCTTCTTCCAGCCGGCGATGGCGCTGAGCACCCGCGCCTCGCGCTCCTCCAGGCTGCGCTCGCGCAGCGGCCCGCCCGAGACGAAGTCGGCCCCGGTCAGGATGCTGCGGGTCAGGGTCTCCATGGCCGTGGTCACCGCCACGTGCACCTTCTCGGGGATGATCTCGTTGATCTTGCGCTGCACCGACCGCGCGGCCTGGTTCAGGGCCCCGCGAGGCTGGGTGATCCGGGCGCGCCAGGCGGCGAGGTCTTCGGCGGGTGTGGTCATGGGCGGAGTGATAGCAGGGGATCGGCAGGAGGGGGAGACGGGTGTGGGATCGTCCCCGCCGTGAAGACCCCCTCAGTCGCTCCGCGACAGCTCCCCCAAGGGGGAGCATCTGCCCGGCGCGGCGATTTCCAAATCCTCCCCCCTTGGGGGAGGTGGCCCGGAGGGCCGGAGGGGGTCTTTCTCCCGCCAAACTCGACCGCCGTCGGCTAAACTCCCCCCATGACCAACGCCCAAGCCCTGACCCTGGTCCGCGCCGCGCACACGGTGATCTATCTGGTGATGGCCGCCGCCAGCCTGGGGGTGCTCTATGCCGGGATCACCGGGGCCAGCGGCCCGTGGCTGGGGATCGCCGCCGGCCTGGTCGCCGTCGAGAGCGCGGTCTTCGTCGCCGCCGGCCTCAAATGCCCCCTCACCGCCCTGGCCGAGACATACGGCGCGACCAAGGACGGGGCCTACGACACCTTCCTGCCCGAGCGGCTCACCCGCTGGACCTTCGCGGCATTCGGACCGGTGATCGTGGTGGGGTTTGGGTTGTTGGCGGTGCGGTGGGGGTTAGGGAGGTTCTGAATGATAGCTACGGCATGGCCCTATGATGTCTTATGAGAAATAGTATTGCAGCGGCAGTTTGCTGAATTTGAAATGTTGCCAGGTGTTCAGGAACATTGCGGGGCTGCGATCCGGCACCATGTGCAGCAGATTTATTTCTAATAACGGGAACAGAACTCTCCAGAACGGTACGAATTCCCGTAAATTCGTTCTGAAGGTACGCCGGTATAAATCCTGCGGCATAGGCTGCATCGAGTAGTTTTTTTGCAGGATCCGTCGCAGAAATGACCCAACCTCTTTCCTGACCAATTACCTTTAAAGTGCTCTCAAATGCCTTGGCACATTCCGTTATGCAGGTTTCATAATCTGCCGCCCGAAATGCAGCGTGTGCGGCTCTAAATTCTCCGTTTACTGCATGGAATGCAATATCAGCGGTGATCTTCAGTGCCGGAACGATTGCCTCTTGGTGCAGGAATTCGGAATCGACCCGGATTATTTCACCTTGAACCAATTGATACCCAATTGCAGCCTCTTTTAAACGGGCATTAATTTCGGAAATTGGCTTCCGAGCCTCATAATTTCCCAATCCAAATCTATATCTGTCTTCTTCTATAGCAACAAATATTCGAGTCAAAATTTCAATTGAATCAAATACGTAATCTAAATCAGATTCCCCCATCATCCAATTAACAAATTCATCATATGCACAATTTTGATAACCAGCTAGACGAAATAACCCCTTTTCCTTAGCAATAATTTTGCATAATTCGATTATATATTTTCCGCCAACAGCATCATCGTTTTTTATGTCTGGTATATTTTCTTTTGCGACGGTTAATATTTGAACCCTAACCCTTTCCGGCATCTCGTCGTATTTGTATACGTCATCACCACTCTCGTGCGTCTGCCGCTTTCTACGTGAATAAAGCTGGGGCAAAGCCATAGGGCGGCACCTCGAAATGGAAACGTAACCATACCTTAGGGCGAGTGCTTCGAGTGCACAAACGAACTGTTCGTTGAGAAAATGACGCGAAATGGATCATTTCTGAAGAGTTGATCACACGCTGGACAGGACATCCATCCACACCCCGCCCTGCCTCATCCCCACCTTCCCCGCCCGCCCCACTCGCCCTGACCGCCGCCCCAGCCTATACCTGCGCCAACCGTAACCCCGCCGGACGCGCCCCGTTTGTCCCGACAGTTCCGCCTGCCGCTGCACAGCCCGCCGTCGTTCGCGCGCGCCGAGTTCACGGCGTCGCCGACCAATGCCGAGGCCGTGGCGGCGCTGGACGCCTGGCCGAGCTGGGCCGAGGGGCGGCTGGCCCTGGTCGGACCGGCGGCGACGGGCAAGACCCATCTGGCCCGCGACTGGGCCCAGAGGGTCGGGGCGGTGGTGGTCGAGGCCGGCCGGCCGGCCGACGCGCCGCTGGACCTGCCGGCCCTGCGCGGCCGGCCGCTGCTGGTCGAGGACGCCGACCGCCGCGCCGCCGACGGGCCGGTCGATGACGAGACCCTGTTTCACTTGATCAACATGGCCGGGGTCGACGGCGGAACCCTGCTGTTGACCGGCCGCCTGGCGCCGGTGGCCTGGGACTGCGCCCTGCCCGACCTGCGCTCGCGGCTCAACGCCCTGCCGGTGGCCCGCATCGAGGCCCCCGACGAGGCTGTGCTGGCGGCGGTGCTGCGGCGGGCCTTCGCCGCCCGGCTGATCCGTCCGGCCGACGACGTCTATGCCTATCTGCTGACCCGCCTGCCGCGCGGCGCCCCGAGGCCATCGCCGCCGTCGCCCGCCTCGACGAGGCCGCCTCGGAGGCCCGGGTCGAGGTCAGCCGGGCCCTGGCGGCGCGGGTGCTGGATTTCGGCGACGAGGACGAGGACTAGGGCCTCCGTCATCACCCGGTTTGTCAGGGTGGCCCAAGCCAGCCCGCTCGCGGCAAAAGCGTTGTCATCCCGGAAGCCTCGCAGAGGCTGTCCGGGACCCAGGGGCGACCGCAATGCGCCGGCCCCTGGGTCCCGGCGCTCCGCTGCGCTGCGGCCGGGATGACCCTGGGAAGGGGCGGGATCTTCCCTGGCTCGGCCCCGGCAACGCGGCCAGAGTGTCTTGCCCCCGTCACCCCCGGCGTTCACCATGCGAAAACCCTGTTCCGATAGAGCTTGACCATGCCTGACGCCGCCCCTGCCCTGCCCCTCGCCGCCAACGCCCCCGTCGTGACCTCGGGCGTGGTCGACGAAGAGCTGCTGGGCTCGCCGGAGCGGTTCTTCAACCGCGAACTGTCGTGGCTGGCCTTCAACCAGCGGGTGCTGGAGGAAAGCGCCAACCGCCGCCATCCGCTGCTGGAGCGGCTGCGCTTCCTGTCGATCAGCGCCAACAATCTCGACGAATTCTACATGGTCCGGGTGGCCGGCCTGAAGGGTCAGGTGCGCGAGGGCGTGCGGGTGGTCAGCCAGGACGGCCTGACTCCCGGCGAGCAGCTGCTGCGCATCAACGCCTCGGCCGCCGAGCTGATGGCCGAGCAGCAGGCGATCTGGCGCCAGGTGCGCACCGAGCTGTGGGACGAGGGGCTGAAGCTGCTCGACGCCAAGGACATCGAGGGCGACGACCGGGTGCGGGCCGAGGAGCTGTTCCTGACCCGGATGTTCCCGGTGCTGACCCCCCTGGCCATCGACCCGGCCCACCCGTTTCCGTTCATTCCCAATCTCGGCTTCTGCCTGGCCCTGAAGCTGCGGCGGATCAGCGACGACAAGCACCTCTACGCCTTGGTGCCGGTGCCCAGCCAGGTGCAGCGGTTCTGGGAACTGTCGGCCGGGCCGGCCAAGAGCCGCAAGCGCGAGCGGCGGATCGTGGCCCTGGAAAGCTTCATCATCCTGTTCCTGGGCCACCTGTTCCCCGGCTACGAGGTCGAGGGCCGCGGCCTGTTCCGCCTGATCCGCGACTCGGACCTGGAAATCGAGGAAGAGGCCGAGGACCTGGTGCGCGAGTTCGAGGCGCGGCTGAAGAAGCGTCGCCTGGGCCAGGTGGTGCGGGTCAAGATCCAGACCACCATGCCGCAGGACCTGCGCGACTTCATCATCGAGGGCCTGCGCGCCGAGCCCGACGACGTCATCCTGGTCGATGGCAAGCTGGGCCTGTCGCAGATGAGCGAGCTGATCCCGCCCGACCGGCCCGACCTGAAGTTCAAACCCTATAACGCCCGCTTCCCCGAGCGGGTGCGCGACCACGGCGGCGACTGTTTCGCGGCGATCCGCGAGAAGGACATCCTGGTCCACCACCCGTTCGAGAGCTTCGACGTGGTGGTGCAGTTCCTGCGCCAGGCGGCGCGCGATCCCAATGTGCTGGCCATCAAGCAGACCCTGTACCGCACCTCCAAGGACAGCCCGATCGTGGCGGCCCTGATCGAGGCGGCCGAGACCGGCAAGAACGTCACCGCCCTGGTCGAGATCAAGGCGCGCTTCGACGAAGAGAACAATCTGAAGTGGGCGCGCGATCTCGAGCGGGCCGGCGTGCACGTGGTGTTCGGCTTCGTCGACTGGAAGACCCACGCCAAGCTGTCGGTAGTGGTGCGTCGCGAGGGCGAGGCCCTGCGCACCTACTGCCATTTCGGCACCGGCAACTATCACCCGCAGACGGCGCGGGTTTATACCGATCTGTCGCTGTTCACCTGCGATCCGGCCCTGGGCCGCGACGGCGGCAAGCTGTTCAACTTCATCACCGGCTACGCCCAGCCGCATGGCCTGGAAAAGCTGTCCTTCTCGCCCGAGACCATGAAGCCCGACCTGCTGCGGCTGATCGGGTCGAGGCCGACAACGCCCGGGCCGGCAAGCCGGCCGGCATCTGGGCCAAGATGAACGCCGTGGTCGATCCGCAGATCATTGACGCCCTCTATGTGGCCAGCCAGGCCGGGGTCAGCATCGACCTGGTGGTGCGCGGCATCTGCTGCCTGAGGCCGGGGATCGTCGGCCTGTCGGAGAACATCCGCGTCAAGTCGATCGTCGGCCGCTTCCTGGAACATTCCCGCGTCGTGGCCTTCGCCAATGGGGCCGAGATGCCCAGCGCGCAGGCCCGGCTGTTCATCAGCTCGGCCGACTGGATGCCGCGCAACCTCGACCGCCGGGTCGAAAGCCTGGTGCCGGTCGAGAACCCGACGGTGCACCAGCAGATCCTCAACCAGATCATGGTCGCCAACCTCAATGACGAGGCCCAGAGCTGGAAACTGGACAGCGAGGGCGACTATGCCCGCGACCCGGCCTGGGCGGCCAAGGGCGCCTTCTCGGCCCATGAGTACTTCATGACCAATCCCAGCCTTTCGGGCCGGGGCCACAAGGTCAAGGACCTGCCGCGCGCCTTCGACCATGTGGGACCGCGCCGCAAGAAATGAGGCTCGGCGCCGGCGGGCGGGCCCTGTTGATCGTCCTGGCCGTCCAGCTGGCGGCGGCCTGCGCCCCGCCTCCGGCGGTTCAGGCTGATCTGTGCGCGATCCAGGCCCTGCCCAGCCGGCCGGCCAGGACAGCTTCGACGCGCCCCTGGCCCAGGTCCTGCGCCAGACCCTCGATCCGCGCGGCCAGAGCCGCGGACAGGCCTATGGGCCGGCCGTGGCCGCCGGTTCGGCCCTGTCGTGGTGGGGCCGCTGCCCCGTCCGGGCCGCCACGACCGAGATGATCCTGCTGGGTCCCGGCCCTACGCCATGACCAAGGGCGGCCCCCGCGGGCGCGGCGGCCAGACCGCCTTCGGCACCTGCTACCACCTCAAGGCCCATGGGCGCTGGCGCACCCTGGCCTGCCGGATCAATCCAGCGTCCTGAGCTCCGCTAGCGCGCCACGCCCTTCGCCCGCAGCACCGCCCCGGCGGTGCGCAGCAGGATCTGCAGGTCGAACAGCAAGGACTGGCGGCGCAGATACTCCGCGTCCAGGGTGGTCTTCTCGGCGATCGACAGCTCGTCGCGGCCATTGATCTGGGCCCAGCCGGTGACGCCGGGCCGCAGGGCCTCGATCCCGAGCGCCGTGCGCGCCGCGATCAGGTCATCCTGGTTGAACAGGGCCGGACGCGGTCCCACCAGGCTCATCTGACCAACCAGCACGCTCCATAGCTGCGGCAGCTCATCGAGGCTGGTGCGCCGGATCAGCCCGCCGATCGGGGTCAGCCAGCGGTCGGGATCCTCGAGCAGATGGGTGGCGACCTGCGGCGTGTCGATCCGCATGCTGCGAAACTTGGGCATGGAAAACAGCCGGTTGCCGCGCCCGACCCGTTGCGACCAATAGACGGCCGGCCCCGGCGAGGTGGCCCGCACCAGGACCGCCAGGACCAGCAGCGGGACCGCCAGCACCAGCAGGCCCAGGCCCGACGCCGCGACGTCGAACAATCGCTTCAGCAAGGAGCCGAGACCCCGCGCGCCGTCACGCCAGGTCGCCGGATGCCGCGTCGAGCAGCAGATAGGCGCGGCCGGCCTCGGACGACAGCAGGGCGGCCACCAGGAAGCCCTCGCGGTCCTGGGCCGACGCCTCCTCGATCATCGCCGCGTGGCGACGCAGGAAACGCTCGGCATTGGCCCTAAGGGTGGCGTCCGAGAACAGCCGCCGGACCAGGCGGCGAATGGCGGCCGGGGCCAGCTTCTTGACCACCTCGCGGGCCCCGGCCGCATCATGGGTCTGGATGGCGGCGGCGATCTCGTCGATGCGGCCGCGCGGCAGCAGGGCGGTGGGATCGATGCCCATGGCCAGGATCTCGCTGGCCAGCTTCTCGCCCAGGGCCGCGTCGCCCGGCGAGCTGTTTTCCATGCTCGACAGCAGCGAGCGCCACGACCAGGCCCGGCCGCCGGCTCGGCGGACTCGGCGGCGGGCGCGGCGGGACGACCGCCGGCGGCGTCGAAGATGGTCCGGAACTCTTCGTCGCTGGCGGTCGGGTCAGGCGCAGACGGGGGCGTGGGCCGGCCTCCTCGGTCGGCGCGTAGGGCTCGACCGGGGGCGGTTCGGGCGGCGCGGCGGGCGGCGGCGGCGGCGCGGCGGCGCGCGGCGGTCGGGCCACCGGGTGGCGGGGCGCGAGGCCTGGGCGGCCAGGGCCGGGGCGCTGGCGGCGCTCATGCCCATCATGGCCACAGCCTCGCTGAGCATGTCGTAGTTGCGGCGCACGCGCTCCTGGAAGGCCTGGTCGATGGCGGCGGTTTCCTCGGCCGTGCGGCGGGCCGAGGCCCGCAGGTCCTCGACGCCCCGCTCGATCTGGGCCTGCAGCTGCTCGGTCCGCTCCAGGGCCTCGGCGGGCATGCTGGCGGTGCGCTGGCTGACCTCGGCCAGCATGGCCTCCATCTCGGCGATGGTGCTGCGGGCCACCTGGAGGCTTTCGGCCAGCTTCTGGGCGGTGGCGGGCCCCGGCCTGTTCGACGACCTGGGCCGATTGCTCGATCAGGTCGCGGGCCTCGTCCATCCGCGATTCAAACACGGTATCGGCCTTCTGGCCGACCGCGAAGGCGATCTCGTTGAGCTGGTCGACGCGGCTGCGGGCCGCCTCGGCCCGTTGCTCGACGCCCTCGCCGGCCTTGTGGGCCGAGGCCGCCAAGGCCTCCATGGCGCGATGCAGGGCGGTTTCGATTTCGCTGCTGCTGGCCGCCGGCCGCGCTGGCTAGGGCGGCGATGGCGCTGGAGGT